>CAZTYA010000062.1:397-8956 GCA_964617255.1 uncultured Syntrophales bacterium | reverse complement strand
TTGGCTTGGCAGGAACCGAGATTTCACCGAAAAACATTGACGGCTTGAAAAGAGTCGTTAAATTCTATACAGAAATAACCAAATCCCTTGAGGTCAATAATATGCCAATTTATGAATTTCGCTGTAGAAAATGCCGCCATCAGTTTGAACATCTCTGCTTTTCCCAGCGGGAAGCGGAAACATTAACCTGCCCGAAGTGTCATTCCAAGAAGATTGAAAAGCTGATGTCCGTCTTCGGGGGAAAAATAGGCAACACGTCGACCAGCAGTTGCGGTTCCTGCTCTTCCACCTCCTGTCCGCCTTCCTGAGGACACTGATTTCAGGCGACCGGTGGTCGCCGCGAATTTCCATTGCCAAATCGGGAACAATCCATTATAAGAAAGTCCATTTTAACGTCCCCTTGGAAAGGAGTTTTGGGTATGAATATTCTAATTTTTGGTCCCAACGGCAGCGGTAAAGGAACACAGGGCGCGATCGTGCAGAAGAAGTTCGGCGTTCCTCACATTGAAACGGGCGTGATCTTCCGGGAAAACATCTCAAAAGGCACCGAGCTGGGCAAGAAGGCCAAGGGTTTCATCGATCGTGGAGAGCTGGTTCCTGATGACATCACCGTCCCCATGATCCTTGACCGCTTAAAGGAAGCGGACTGTGCCAAAGGTTGGCTCCTTGACGGATTTCCCCGTAATCTGGCCCAGGCGGAAGCGCTGTGGAATGCCCTTTCGGCCGCGAATATAAAACTCGACTATGTGATCGAAATCGTGCTGGATCGTGAAACCTCCAAGAAGCGCATTATGGGCCGCCGGCTCTGCGCCACGGACAACAACCACCCCAACAACATCTATATCGATGCGATCAAGCCGGCCGAGAAAGACGGCAAATTTGTTTGTCGCGTGTGCGGTGACGAAAAACTGACCACCCGCGCCGACGATCAGGATGAAGCGGCCATCGACAAACGCCACGGCATTTACTACGACACCACAACCGGCACCCTGGCGGCGGTCAATTTTTACAAGGCCCGGGTAAAGGTTCTGGAAGTCGACGGTCTTCCCGGCGTGAAAGAAGTTTCCGAAGCCCTACTGAAGATGCTGGGTTAGGAGCCTTATCATTCTGAAAGAACAGGCAAAGCCCTCTGGAATTTTCGGAGGGCTTTGTATATTTCCCATGCTTTTCAAAGGCGTACATACATAATAAGGATAAAACATTTTCGTACCGCTTATGAAAAACATCCGCAATTTCAGCATAATCGCCCATATTGACCATGGCAAGTCCACCCTGGCGGATCGTCTGATCCAATATACCGGTGTTGTCGATGCCCGTAATTTCCAGGATCAGATCCTTGACAACATGGATATCGAACGTGAGCGGGGCATCACGATTAAAAGCCAGGCTATTTCGCTACCTTATCGCGCCAAGGATGGGATCGACTATACCCTGAATCTCATCGACACCCCCGGCCACGTGGACTTTTCCTACGAGGTGTCCCGGTCGCTGGCCTCCTGTGAGGGGGTTCTTTTGTTGATCGACGCGGCCCAGGGCGTCCAGGCCCAGACCATCGCCAACCTTTATCTCGCCATGGAAAATAACCTGGAGATCATCCCGGTCATCAACAAGATCGATCTGCCCTCGGCCGACGTGGAGCGGGTCATTGAACAGATCGACTCCGAACTCGGATTGGATCCGGATCTGCACCTTCCCTGCTCGGCCAAGGAGGGAATCGGGATCGAGGCGATTCTGGAGGCGATCGTGGAACGCATTCCGCCCCCGAAAGGTGATGCAGACGCCCCTCTGGCCGCGCTGATCTTTGATGCGAAGTACGATTCGTTCCGTGGCACGGTCATTCATTGCCGAATCATGGACGGCACCGTCAAAAGCGGCGATATCATCTCGTTCATGTACAACCAGGCCACCTACAGGGTTGAAGAGGTCGGGCATTTCTTGATCAACCGGCAGAAGATGGATCAATTGACAGCCGGGGACGTCGGTTACATCATTGCCGGCGTCAAGACGGTTTCCGATGTCCGTACGGGTGACACGATCACCCACGAAAACCGGCCCTGTACCCAGCCTCTCCCGGGATTCAAAGAAGTAAAACCGGTCGTATTTGCGTCCATTTATCCCATCGCCTCCGACGACTACGAGGATCTGGCCGTTGCATTGGACAAATATAAACTCAACGACGCCTCCTTCATCTACCAGAAGGATTCCTCCGTCGCCCTCGGCCAGGGATTCCGCTGCGGTTTCCTGGGGTTGCTCCATCTGGACGTTGTGCAGGAACGCCTGGAACGGGAATATGACCTGTCCATTATTTTATCCGTGCCCAGTGTCCGATACCGCTTCACCCTCAAGGACGGAACCGTCCTTTACGTTGATAATCCGACGGAATATCCCGAACCGATGTCCATCGCCAAGGGCGAAGAGCCCTATATCCGTGCCACGATGATGCTGCCCGAACGCTACGTCGGCACGGTCATGAAACTCTGCATGGAAAAGCGAGGGGTGAATTCAACCCTCAATTACACGAGCCCCGGCCGGGCGGAACTGGTCTACGAAATGCCTCTGGCGGAGGTCATTTATGACTTCTATGACCGTTTCAAATCGGTCACCCAGGGCTACGGCTCCTTCGATTACGACCTCATCGATTACCGGGAAAGCAGCCTGGTCCTCCTGGATATTCTCGTCAATGGTGAAAAGGTGGATGCCCTCTCTCAGATCGTGCATCGCGAAAGGGCTCGCGCCCGCGGCGTGCTGGCCTGCGATCGCTTAAAGGAGGAAATCCCCCGGCAGATGTTCAAGATTGCCATCCAGGGCGCCATCGGCGGGGAGATCGTCTCACGTTCCACGATCAATGCCTTTCGGAAAGACGTGACATCGAAGTGCTACGGCGGCGACATCACACGGAAACGGAAGCTCCTGGAAAAGCAAAAAAAAGGAAAGAAACGCATGAAAATGATCGGTCAGGTCAGCATCCCCCAGAGTGCGTTTCTGGCAGTCCTGAAAACGGACAGTGATTGATTTCCCTTATCGTCGCTCAAGGACCTGATGTGTCATGGAACTGCAGGATCATCGCCTGAATCCCGGTCTTTATATCCACATCCCGTTCTGCAAAACCAAGTGCCCGTACTGCAATTTCTACTCTACAACCGATCTATATCTTAAAGAGCGCTTCCTCCAGGCCCTGGCAGTCGAAATGACCTTTTATCGCGAAGCATTCCCCTTTTTCGACACCCTTTATATCGGCGGCGGCACGCCCTCGGTGCTCAACGGAAAAGAATTCGCGACCCTTTTCCGTCATATCCATGACCATTTCTCTCTAAGCCCCGAGGCGGAAATCACCGTGGAAATCAACCCCGCCGACCACGATGCGGATATGCTCTCCTTGCTCCGGAATCTCGGGGTCAACCGGCTTAACATCGGCATTCAATCTTTTGATGATGCCATTTTGACTTTTCTCGGCAGGCGTCACAATGCCCGGGAAGCCAGAGAAGCGCTGGCACAAGCCTGCCGCGCAGGATTTGCACACCTCGGCCTGGATTTGATTTATGGTGTTCCGGGGCAGGACATGGCATCCTGGATGGCAGACCTGCAATATGTGAAAGACTTGCCCGTCGATCATGTCTCGTGCTACCAGCTTTCCCTGGAACACGATACCCCCCTGGGCAGCCGCTTTCGAAACGGTGATTTTGCCTTACCAGTTGAACGGATGCAACTGGAGTTCTTCAAAAAGACCTCTGCTTTTCTTCGCGAAGCCGGGTTTCTCCACTATGAGGTTTCCAATTTTGCCCGAGGGACCGGCGCCATGGCCCGCCACAATCAGAAGTACTGGCATCACACCCCCTACCTCGGCCTCGGCCCGGCCGCCCATTCTTTCAACGGCCGGAAGCGCTGGTGGAACCACCGGAATCTGGAATCCTATCTGGATGATCTGGGCAAAGGGATTGCTCCTGTCGAGGATGAAGAACGGCTGCTGCCCGAACAACTTCGCCTGGAAATGCTGTTTCTGGGATTCCGCACGGCCGCGGGCGTCGATATCGACGCCTTCAATCGGAAATTCAAGAGGGATTTACTGAAGGAAAAAGCCGTCATGCTGAAACATCTGCAGCAGGAAGGACTGGTCGTAATTGAAAACGGTTACATCCGCCCGACCCTGAACGGCATGGCCCTCGCGGATCAACTGGCGTTGATCTGAAAACCGCAAACTACAAACGACAGATATGCATGCCGGCCACACGTCCTGTCCGGTCGAACGTCACCCCTTCCATGGCCAGGAGTTTTCTTTTCATCTCGCCCCCTCCACCATAACAGCCCGTTTTGCCGTCGGATCTTAAGACGCGGTGACAGGGAATGACCAAAGGAAAGGGATTCTGCGCCATAACCGTGCCGACCGCCCGGGCCGCCCTGGGATGGCCGGTCTTCAACGCCAGACCGCCATAGGTATCAACCATCCCCCGGGGAATGCTCAGGGTCCGGAGCAGCACATCCTTTCTGAAACCCGCGCCCAGATTGTCTCTCCCGAGGTCCTGCAAGCTGAAAAAAACGGTCTTGCCCTGCAAATAGGCGGCGATCTTGGCGGCCACATCCGGAACGGATTGCCCCTTCACGCATTTTGATTCCGGACGGATTTCCGCGATCGCCATCTTCATGGCTTTATCTTCCCGCGGCAGAAGGATCTCTTCCACCATCGCTTTCCCGTTACAGATTGACCAGATCAGTCCGATCTCGCCATAGCAAGACGTGATAATATGATAAAAACATGTCCTGAAATCCATGCTAAGGCGCCTCCTTCTCTAATCTGAAGTAATCATAAATCATTTTTGCCTGCTTGTATCCGATTCCCTTCACGCCGCAGAGGGATTCAAGGGATGCGGTTTTGATCTTTTCCACATCGCCGAAGGCTCGCAGCAGGGTGATTTTTCTTTTTTTACCCACGCCGGGTATGTTGTCGAGCAGGGAATGGAAGTCCTTTTTCGTTTTGGTGCTGCGGAAAAAAGTCACGGCAAACCGGTGGGCCTCATCCCGCAGTTGCTGCATGATGCCCAGTGCTCGGGGTTTAGCAGTCAAACGGACCGGATCTTTCCGTCCGGGAAGGTAAAAACGGTCTTCCTCCTTGGCCATGCCGCGGGGGGCAAACTCATAACGTTCCTTGGCCATGCCGACCACATCCTGGTCCCTGATTCCCAGATCTTTCAAAACGGAAAGGGCAATCCCCAACTGGCCGCGGCCGCCATCGACCACCAGAAGATCGGGACGGTTGTCCTTTGCGATCAACCGGCGTTTCAACACCTCATGCATCATGGCATAATCGTCAATGCCTGTCACCGTGCGAATCTTGAAATGTCGGTATCCCTTCCGCCAGGGTTTTCCGTCGACAAATGTCACCATGGAAGCCACGGGATGCATGCCGCTGAGATGCGATATATCAAAGCATGCCATATTACGGGGAAATTTTCCCAGGTGAAGCGCATCTTTGACAACCCTCAGTGTCTCCTCCAGATCGTTCCGGACGGCAAGCTCGCTTCTCAGGAGCTGAGCCGCATTCTTAGCCGCCATATTCAACAGTTCCCCCTGACTTCCGCGTTTTGGTGCGTATAGCTTCACCGGCCCGCCTCGTTTTTCCCGCAGCCACTCTTCGATTATCCTCATATCCTCCGGCTCAACCGGAATGAGAATCCATTGGGGAATATAGGATTTATCTTCATAGTACTGCTTAATCAGTGAGGAAATTTTTTCTTCCGTGTTCAGAGGAAACGTTTCCAGGGAAAAGGCCCGCTTTCCTAAAATTTTTCCTCCACGAACATGAAGGATGCAGACGGCGGTATGGCCCTCCGCATCGTATACACCCCAGATGTCCTGATCCTTGGCAATATGGGAGGCCACTATTTGCTTTTCAATGGTCTTCTTGACCGCTTCTATCCGGTCCCGCAGGACGGCGGCGGCTTCGAAATCCAATGCCTCGGCGGCGGTGTCCATCTTTACTTTCAGTTGCCGCAGCAACTTTTTTTCCTTCCCTTCAAGAAAACTCACACCCTCGATAACCAGCCTGCCGTAAGCATCCGCATCAATCAAACCCACACAGGGGCCGCAACAGCGTTTAATCTGATACTCAACGCAGGGTCTTATCCGGTTCTTCAGTTCCGTATCACTGCAGGTTCGGAGGGGAAAGATGGGTTGGAGAAACCTGAGCGTCTCTTTTGCGGCGGCGCTGGATGGATAAGGTCCGAAATAAAAGGCCCCGTCCCGCTGGGTTTTTCTGACCAGTTGAAACTTCGGAAAAGTCGCTTTGGCATCAAGACGGATGTTGAAATAGGCTTTATCATCCCGAAAATCAACGTTGTACTTGGGCCGATACCGCTTGATCAACTGGTTTTCCAGGATCAGGGATTCCTTTTCCGTTTCGGTCACGATAAAATCGATATCCCGGACGCGGGACACCAGAAAGGGAATCATGAACCGCGAATCCGTCCCGCTGAAATAAGCATTAATCCGGCTTTTCAGATCCTTCGACTTGCCGACATAGAGCACGGTCCCCTGATTGTCCTTCATGAGGTAAACCCCCGCCGACCGGGGGGCATGATCGATTTTTTGCCGCAGGGTTTCTGTCATGGCATTGGCTCGCATTGTGATCTTTTATGACAGCGCATATCCATCTGTCAATCTGATCATATCGGCACATCGGGCTGGGTTTTGCGCCAAAATCCTTTTGCCTTTTGCACCCCTTTGTGAGATTGATAACAAACATACCTACATCAATTCGGAGGTGACGAAAATGAACATGGTGGATCACATCAAGGCAAGAAGGAGCGTTCGTGACTTCGAATCCCGGGAAATTCCGGCTGAATCACTGCAGACGATCCTGGAAGCCGTTCAGCATTCTCAATCCTGGGCCAACAGCCAGTGCTGGGAAATCATTATTCTGAACGATCCGGTGGTCAAAAAAGCCGTTCAGGAGGCTGTCCCGGCCACGAATCCTTCATTCAACGCCATCGAAAAGGCCCCGGTTGTTCTGGCTGTCTGCGCTAAACTGGAATGCTCCGGTTACTATCAGGGCGTGACGCCGACCAAATTCGGGGACTGGTTTATGTTCGACCTGGGCATTATTACGGAAAATATCTGTTTAACAGCCCATAATTTGGGATTAGGTACCGTTGTTGTCGGCCTTTTTGACCAGGCCAAGGCCGCCCGAATTTTGTCGCTGCCTCAGAAATGCGAACTGGTCGCCCTGATTCCCGTCGGTTTTCCGATGCCGGATGCTCCGGTCAGAAACTCCCCGCGTCGCGCTGTCAAAGATTTCACCCACTACAACGGTTTCTGAATCAGTGAAACATCCCATCTTTCACAGTTACGCCCGGGAGTGATCGTCACCCGTCATCCCGGGCTTTCTTTTGAGATCCTTCTTCCGATCTCCTCCTCCGCCCAGCATCTTAAGGCCCAGTCGGAGAAAAACCCGCAGTGCCCGCCATAACGTTCAATTTTGAGTGTTAACTGCGGACACCTTTCCAGTTTGATGAAATCCATCAGGTCGATCAGCGGATCATCCGCTGCGACAATGACCGTCACCGGCAGGGAAAGATTTTCAAACCAATTTCTGTGCAGGGTATAGCGCCCGAAATAATCATGTAAATCAGCAAAACCCGTATGATCAGCCACCATGATTTCCGTCATGGCCAGGCAGGATTTCATATTTAACAGGCGGGAAAAGTCATACTTATCTTTAAATAGGTCCTGCTTTCGCCGCAGAGATCGCTTCCATTTGTGCAGGAAGTAATGACGGTACAGACTGCAGTTTCGGTCAAGGGCCGCCGTTGATTTGTATGGGTCCATAACCGGACTGACTGCAAACACCTGCTTCAGAAAGGCGAATTGCGTCCGGTCATGCTTTGCGGCAATCCGCAGGGCAAAGTTCCCCCCCAGGGAGTATCCGACCAGATAACAGGGTAAACCGGGCAACATTCGTGCTATATTCTTCACCGCCGCAAATGTTTCATCGAGCAGGGCGCCGTGAAAAAGGCCCTCGTTCAAGTGATGGCTTTCCCCGTGGTCGCGCAGATTCAGGCGAAATACATCAAAACCCCGGTGGAAGAAATAATGGGCCGCCGACACGATATAGGCCGATTCAGTACTGCCCTCCCAACCATGGAGAAAAATAATCTGTCCCTTTGACGACCGGGAATCCTGTTTGGCCTGATATCCCAAAAGCCGTACACCATCCCCTGCTTCGACGATGACTGACTTGGATAAATCCAGCATGGAGCGCTTCCGGATGTTGCGGACGCGCAAAGAGGCGAGGATCGTTTGCAAATGGGGGATTCTGAGCCAGGGCTGCGGAATATAATTCGTCTTGATAAAAACGTCATCTTTCATGAATGAAAATATACAAAAAAATCTTTCTCATTCCAAGAAAGTATATGTATCTTCAGCAGAAATGCGGTAAAGTTAACAAAAATTATTTCATCCTTTCCAACCTCAGGCGAAGGATCCTTTTATGAACCGTCGTGATTTCATCAAGTCCGCCGTTATCGCCGGGGCGGCCCGGTCGGTGGCGCCGGGTGTCGAACCAATCAA
>CAZTYA010000062.1:0-387 GCA_964617255.1 uncultured Syntrophales bacterium | reverse complement strand
ATCTTTCTTATTCCAAGATAGTATATGTATATTAAGCAGGAATCCGCTAAAGTAAATAAAAGTTATTTCATCCTTTCCAACCCAGGCGAAGGATCATTTTATGAACCGCCGTGATTTCATCAAGTCTGCCGTTATCGCCGGGGCGGCGCTGTCGGTGCCGCCGGTTATCGAACCAATCATTACCCATGTCTTCGGGGCTGCGCAACCTGATCTTGTCATTGCCCGGGGGTCGCCGCCGGCAAAGATCACACGGGCCGCCATCGACGGCCTGGGGGGCATCAAGCGCTTTATCGGCCGGGGCGACGTCGTGGTGGTGAAACCGAACATTGGCTGGGACAGAAAACCCGAATACGCAGCCAATACGAATCCCGAAGTGGTCGCTGCTGT
>CAZTYA010000061.1:0-9032 GCA_964617255.1 uncultured Syntrophales bacterium | reverse complement strand
TAGCCCCAGCAGGCAAAAAGCGCCAAGCCGAAGAGAATCCGGTACCAGGCAAAAATATGAAAGGTGTGCCCCGAGACAAAAGCCAGCAAGGCGCGAATCACGAAAAGGGAGACCACAAAAGAAACGATAAAACCGACCCCAAACAGGGGAACGTCGCTGACGGAAATCGCCTCGTGATGCGTAATCAGTTTGATCAGGGACGCCCCCAGCATCGCCGGCACGGCGAGAAAAAATGAAAACTCCGTTGCGGCCATCCGTGAAAGGCCCATCACCATCCCCCCCATAATCGTGGCCCCTGAACGCGAAATTCCCGGGAAAAGAATCGCCAGCACCTGAATCATTCCCACCCCGAAGGCCTTCTTCATGGGAATGGAGTCAACGCTCTCGACATCCGGCCGCCGGCACCATTTTTCCACCAGAAGGATTGCCACCCCTCCTGCAATCAGGGCCAGGGAAACGGGAACGGGTTTGAAGAAGTGGGACTCAATCCAATCCTCCGTGGGCAAACCGATGATTGCCGCCGGCAAAGTAGCGATCACAAGATTCATGATCAGTAACCGGGCCTGGGCATCATGTGGCCAGTTGAAAGCTATCGCAAGAAATTTCTTCCGGTAGAGCCAGACGACAGCCAGAATCGCCCCCAGTTGGATAAAAATAATGAAGGCGTTTTCCCTGGCGCCGGTAAATCCCAACCAATGCTGAAACAGAATCAGGTGGCCCGTCGAGGAAACGGGAATAAATTCTGTTGCCCCTTCGACAAGGCCGAGGATCACCGCATTCAGTAAAGACAAGAAATCCATGATGTCCTTTTTCTCTCCAACGGGTATGGGGGTTCTGCCCCGTCAATCCACCACCCAGTTCTTCTGGTAGACCTTGATCCGTTTGACGTCGAACGTCAGGTCCTCCTTGTGGGGAATGCGGATGACATAGGTTTTCCAATCCTTGTTTTCCAGCTTGTTCCCACGAATCCAGACGTTGAAATCCTTGAGCTGAGCGTAGGTAATGCCAAAGCCTCTGGCAAATTCGGCCCAATCCTCGATCGGTCCATTCACCGTCACCTCGGAGAAGCCGATGCTCGGATACAGGTGTTCCCGCTTGATATAGAAACCGTATTGCTGGGGATGCTTGAGAATCTCCTTGATCGCCAGAATACGGAAAATATAGCGGCTGGTTTCGTCGAAAATGAGCATATCAAAAAAGCTGCCGACCCGCTGCATGGTCTGTTCCGAAGTGATGCGCTCCATACCGGCGTTGTAGGAGGCCGCGACGGTCGCCCAGTCGCCGAATCTGTCGTAAGCATCTTTCAGATAACGGCAGGCCGCCACAGTGGCTTTTTCGATGTGGTAACGCTCATCGATACCATCGGAAATTTCCAGTCCGTACTGTTTGGCTGTTTCAGGCATGAACTGCCAGATACCCGCCGCCTTGGCCGATGAGAAAGCCCGGGTGTTGAAATTGCTTTCCACCAGGGCCAGGTATTTGAAGTCATCGGGGATGCCATTTTCTTTCAGGATCGGTTCGATAACAGGGAAATAGAGATTGGCCCGTTTGATCGTCACAATGGTCGAAGCATAGGCGTAGGTGAATGCCATCTGCTCACGGTCGAAACGTTCGCGCATGTCGTAGCGGTCCAGGGAAATAATGGTTCCGGAAAATGCAACCTTATCCGGGATGTCCAGGGAAACGGCATGAATGGGCTCCCCTTTTTCCCGGCCGTGACTATCGGCAGGTGGGTAAGCAAACAATAATAAAATGATGAAAGAGATGATTAAAAAAACCTTGCAGAAATGTCGGAAACAAACGGACATGATGCGCAATGACTCCTGACGATGGCGTGTTTTTGTTAAGACAGTCCTTCCGGGACGGCCTACCGGCGGTAAAACTGTCCGGCCAGCGGGACTATAAGCAGAGGTAGATGTCCATGTCAATGATGGAATTATGGTTCCATGAAGGGGCAGACCTCGGTGAATTATATTCGGAAACAGCGTGGTTTGCTGGTACAGTCGGCATCTTCGCTATATGAATCGCACAATATCGATGGCCGACTGAACGACATAAACCCGTTCATTGTTACCCTGCATATCAACCGGTACAATAAAAAAACCCAGTCGGCTGCGGTCATAACCCATGGTTGCCCCAACCATCTGCTCCCCATCCTTGAATACAACCTCAATCTTACGCCCTTGCGGCCGGTCGGATTCCACAAACTTGCGCCGCTCGCGGTAATCCGGGTTTCCGTTAAAATCCCGGACAAAGAAAACGGCTTTCAAATCCTTAACCATAATCTTCAGGGGTTCCTGTCCTTCCGATATGTCAAGCGACTGCAGGTAAAATTGATCTTTATTGGGAAAGAAATTCAGGGTATACCCCTTGACAATCCGTCCATCAACATAGCGAACAACCACCTTCGCTGGATCCATATCTCACCCAACATATTCGTCAATCCGCCGTTTTTGTTCTAAAACTCTGCGACCTTATTACCACATCTGGTAAAAATGACAACCTCGTATTGCCAGGAAAAGGTTAAGAATCCCTGTGATAAAAGACTTTTTTCAAAACGGCTTGACGCATAAGTGGCTTTTGATTCTTATGTATTATACGTTTCAGTGCCGTGTGCATGAGGAAAGTTTGCTAAACCGGTTTTCGGGTCGGGGTAAACCGTTTTCGATCTTCAGGTGCATCAGGTGCAAGTGTGTCGGCGACCGCTTTTGTGAGGCGTTATAACCCGTTCTGCCAACGGTCGCAATAGGTTGCCCAGGCTTGACCCAGTCGCCGTTCCGCACAACAATGGTACCGTTATGGGCATAATAGGTGAGGCTGTGGTCCCGTGGGTTGTAAATCCAGAGATAACGCCCGCCGCGCAGGCGGCTGTTTTTCTCCCAGGTATTTTTGACGGAAACGACCAGCCCGTATTCCATAGCGAGAACCGAAACCGGTTCGCCCGTTACGTCATCCCGGCTATCCTGATTACTGTCCCGAATAAAGAGGTCGTGTGCCGGATGGCCCCCGTGATTCTTCCCATCAAAGTAATCATATCCTAAGGCAATATAACCGCTGCCGTTTTTCCCGCCGATCGCCGCCGGTGCATATCCCTGCAGGGGGAACACACAACGGCCGGACACTGTGCGCAGTGGATCTGCTTTTTCGGTGAAAATTTTGAGATCCCTCATCACCGTTTTAAATCTGACCACAGCTTCGTTCTTATCGATGCGCCCGTTAAGGATTTGCGTGTTGAGGTTATGGAAGGCCTCACAGGGGCTGCACAGTAACTCGGGAAGATGGCCGCTTAAGGTTGCAGGCACCTGTGTCACGGGGGGCAGATCTATCGAAGCGGCGGTCGCAAGAAAGATGCTTATCAATGAGATAGTCAGGATAAGACCGGTCCCGGTCAATCCGCGTTTGTTTGTTGTCCGCTGCTTCTTCATCGTACAAGTCTTGCCATAAATCAGGTGATTACTCCAGAATTCGATACCGCGTTTGTCTGAACCATGCTAAAAGCCACTGTCAGACTCTGTTTAACCGGAATATTTAACCTGAGGAGTACCTATACATACATGGCTCGCTACCCGGCGTTAAAGGGACAAGGTCTTTGGCTGCTGATCTTTTTCTGGTTCCTTTGGTTCATGAACTTCAGCATCCGGACAATTTTCTCACCGCTCATGCCCCTCATTGAGGATGAATTTGCCATCCGGCACACCCAAGCCGGTGTTTTCTTCATATCCAACGCCCTTGGTTACGGTATCGCCATCCTTTCCAGCGGAACGCTGGCCGGGCGCTTCGGCTACAAGCGCGCCATTATGGTCTCCCTGTTTTTTTTGAGTGGTGCCCTGTTTTTAGTTTACTATGCAGACAGTTTTGCCTTTCTCTGCGTTCTGTCGCTTTTCCTCGGCCTGGCCTCCGGCATTTACCTGCCGTCGGTCATCCCCCTGATTACGCATTATTTTGAAATGCACACCTGGGGAAAAGCCATCGCGATTCACGACTCCGCCGTATCCTTCAGTATTTTCGGCGCCCCGTTTATTGCACTTTTTTTTCTAAATTATATGCCGTGGAAGCATATATTCATCGTGTTCGGCGTCATCACTCTGGTGAATCTTGTCATTTTTTCACGCGCCGCCGACGAGTTGAAAATCAGTCGCTTACCGAGTGGAAACAGTCTGGTTTTGCTGCGGCAACCGGCGCTCTGGATCATCACCCTGATGTGGATCTTCTCTTCAGGAGCCAACCTGGGTATTTACTACATCACACCCCTTTATCTGATCAAGGAGCGCCATCTGGATCCGGTTTATGCCAATGAAATATTCGGCTTGTCAAGGATCGGCGGCATCTTTGTTGCCATCGCCGTGGGATTTGTCATTGACCGGTTCAGCCTGAAAAAAACGATGTTTGGGCTCGCCCTGACAACCGGCATACTCACCCTCTTTCTCGCCTTTACCCAGGGCCGTGTTCTGGAAATCTTTCTCTTTCTCCAGGCGGCGGCCGGATTCGGATTTTTCCCCGTGGGATTGGTCGCCATTGCCAGAATATTCCCGGAAAACCTGCGCAGTCCGGCAACAGGCTACATTGTCACCATGGGGGTCTTTTTCGGTCTGGGAATCATACCGTACCTGCTGGGCTTGGCAGGCGATTACCTGAGCTTCGGTTGGGGCATAGCGATTGTGGGCCTCCTGGTGATTGCCGCCAGTGGGTTAACGCATTACCTGAAGGACATTGCGTAAAGTCCTCCTTCTCAAACCATTTCGGCCAGTTCAAGAATAAGCTCTTCCGTGTCGAGCCAGCCCAGGCAGGGGTCGGTAATGGATTTGCCGTAAATTTTTCCCCGGGACGACTGGGCGCCTTCTTCAATAAAACTCTCAATCATCATTCCACAGATCATCCCCCTTAGCACCCCGGAATGTTGCCGGCTTTGCATGATCTCTTTGGCAATGCGGGGTTGTTCGGAAAAGTGCTTATTGGAATTGGCGTGGTTGGTGTCCACGACAATGGACGGATGCGCCAAGTCCCGTTTCAGGTAAGCCTCGGCGAAGGCGATCAGGTCCTCGTAGTGGTAATTGGGTACGGCCAGCCCCAGGTGATTGACCGACCCGCGCAAAACGGCATGGGTCAGAGGATTTCCCGAGGTTTTAACCTCCCAGCGATTGTAAATAAAAGTATGTGGTGTCTGGGAGGCCTGGATCGAATTCAGGGTCACCTGGATATCGCCCGATGTCGGATTTTTCATCCCCACAGGCACATCGAGACCACTGCAGGTGAGACGATGGGCCTGGTTTTCGACGGACCGCGCACCCACGGCCACATAACTCAGCACATCTTCCAGATAAGGATAATTGCCGGGGTAGAGCATTTCGTCCGCCGCCGGCAGTTGGGATTCGCGCAAAGCCCGGATGTGCATCTTCCGGATTGCCTGGATGCCCCTGACCATGTTTGGCGCTTCCTGAGGATCAGGTTGGTGCGCCATGCCTTTGTAGCCGCTACCGGTCGTCCGGGGTTTGTTTGTGTAAATGCGTGGAATAATGACGATCTTGTCCCTGACCAGTTCTTGTGCCCTGGCCAGGCGGCTGATGTAATCGCAGACGGCGTCTTCATCATGTGCCGAACAGGGTCCGATGATCAGGAGAAACTTGCCGCTTTTCTTGGTAAAAACATCCTTGATCTCCTGGTCCCTCCTGGTCTTGATCTCCTCCAAATCCTTATCCAACGGCATATCCGCCAGGATTTCTGCCGGCATGGGAATTTCCTGTACATAGACAAAACTCATTCGCTGATCCTCCCCCCAAGTTTTCATCTCACCCAAACCGCCGCCCCTGTCTCGAACCGGAAAATCAAAGGTTCTTAACTGAGGGGCTGCCACGACCTGGGCTGATTTCGGCGCCATATTAGCAGAGAAAGGCGCTTTGTGCATGTCCTTTGTAGCTCCCCGAACAACGGTGAGTTAATCAGCATGAACTTCCACATCCCTATAGATTTTCCCTTTTTGTTTTCCCTTTCATATTGACATAACTAAGCGCTTCTCCTATATTTTCCCCCAACGCACACAACTTATTATCCTTGCACGAACCGTCAAGATCAAAAAGGAGGTTCCCTTGGGAATTGAAAACCGGATCAACGAACGCCTCGCCCGGGACGAAATGATCTGCCTGGTGACGGTCATTGAATCCCCGCGAACTGACCTGCCCCCCGGCTCCAAGACGATCATCCTGCACAACGGCGAGATGGAGGGGCCCCTCGGGCAGACCGAACTGGCCAATGGCATCCGCACCCAGGCTTTTCTCGCCTTCCGGGACCGTAAGAAAACGCTCCAGGACTACCCAGGCGACATCCGCATTTTCTTCGATATTATCATGACCGATGTTAAGCTCGTCGTCTGCGGGGCCGGCCACATTGCCGTTCCCCTGGCCAAATTTGCCCGGGACGCCGGTTTTTATGTTGTCGTGATCGACGATCGGCCCGATTTCGCCCACCCGTCACGCTTTCCCGGCTGTAAGGTGATCGCCGAGGACTTCATTCCGACCCTGCGGCAGATGCCCGTCAGTCCCACCACCTACTGTGTGGTCGTCACCCGGGGCCACGAGCATGACGCGGAATGTCTGCATGAGATCCTGCGGAAAGAAAATGACGCCGCCTACGTCGGGTTGATCGGCAGTAAGCGGCGGGTACGCTTTGTGGTCGAGATGCTCTCCCGTCAGGGGATCCGTCAAGAACGTCTGGACAGTCTTTTCACGCCAATCGGTCTTCCTATCGGGGCGGAATCCCCTGAGGAAATCGCCGTTTCGATTTTAAGTGAATTAATCTGCGTCCGCAAAAAAGGCCCGGAACAGGCTCGCATCCTCCGCCGGGCGGCAGGAGTAGGCTTATGACCGACCGCGAAATCTTTGAGAAATTAGAGGAGCTGACGGAAGCCGGCACCCCCGTTTGTCTTGCCACGATCATCGAAGCCAAGGGCTCGACGCCCCGGGAAGTCGGGGCCAAGATGCTGATCTTTGCCGACGGTTCAACCTATGGTTCCGTCGGAGGTGGTTGCGGCGAAAACCAGGTGCGAAGCGCCGCCTACCGCTGTCTTTTGACGGAAAAGAGGCCCGAAGTGATCGAAGTCGATCTGACGGATGATCTGGGGACCAAGGGGGGCGATGTCTGCGGCGGCAAGATGAAAATCTTCGTCGAACCATACTTTTAAAGACATCCAACGGTCTTTCCGTAGCCCCTGCGTTAGATCCGATTTGTTGAACCACTCAGGTCGGCAGCACCGCCTTGCCGGCGCTCCCCAGGACATGCACGATTTTATGCCGGTAAAGCGCCACCAGGGCCTCCCGACCGGCCCCCAGGTATTTCCGGGGGTCGAATTCCTCAGGATGTTCGGCCAAGACCTTGCGGATTGCTGCCGTTAAGGCCAGGCGTCCGTCCGAATCGATGTTGATCTTGCAGACGGCGGACTTTGCCGCCCGCCGCAGTTGATCTTCCGGAATGCCCGCCGTGTCTTCCAGTTTTCCCCCGTAACGGTTTATTTCCGTGACAATATCACGGGGTACGGAAGATGCCCCATGCAACACAATGGGAAAGCCCGGGATCCGCCTTTCGACTTCTTCTAATATATCGAATCGCAACGGCGGACCCTCGTCTCCTGCCTTGACCTTGAATTTATAGGCCCCGTGGGACGTTCCGATGGAAATCGCCAGAGAATCGACGCCGGTCCGTCCGACGAAGTCCTCTACCTCTTCAGGGCGGGTGTAATGACTCTGTGCTGCGGCGACCTCGTCCTCGATCCCCGCCAGAACCCCCAGTTCACCCTCCACCGTCACATCATGGTCGTGGGCAAACATTACCACCTGTTTCGTCAGGTTGATATTGTCTTCGCAGGTCAGATGAGATCCGTCGATCATGACGGAAGAAAAACCCGTTTCGATACAGGAACGGGCCAAATCGAAGGAGTCGCCATGATCCAGGTGCAGGACCATGGGGATGGCGCATCCCATTTCCCGAGCTACGTCCACGGCGCCTTTCGCCAGGTGCTGCAGCAGGGTCTGATTCGCGTATTGGCGTGCACCTTTGGAGACCTGCAGGATAACGGGTGATCGGGTTTCGACAGCGGCTGTCACAATCGCCTGCAGCTGTTCAAGATTATTGAAATTAAACGCGGGGATGGCATATTGCCCTGCCATAGCCTGACGAAATAGTTCTCGTGTATTCGCCAGACCCAGTTCCTTATAATGTACCATGAATCCCCTCCATCCTCAGAATTGCCCCTCGGACCGACTGACGGCGAGCGGCGGTAAGATGCAGACTTGAAAGAAAAGATGCCCTGTTTCTGCAGATAAAAACTGCCAGCCCACAGGCTGAAAACATAGCAGGATCAATCTCTTATAATTTCGGTCACACGTCAAGTAAAATAGAGCACAGGTTCCAAGCTTCGACATTCCATGGAATCAAAGTAAAGTCCGGCATGGGGACGATAAAAAATGTCCAAATCCTTAAAAAAGCTGATGACATTTTTCTTATTATCATATATGGAAACCTCAAATTGAAGCAATCAAACCTTCCGCTCTCAATCTGCCCGGGGAATAAAGGGAAGTTGTGAACCATGCGAAAAATTTCCGTCGATAAACTCGAAGCGGGGATGGTCTTGGCCAAACCCCTGTTACGAGGAACCATGGTAATCCTGGGGGAGGGAACGGCGCTTACAGAAACTTGGATTTCCCGTATCGAAGATATGGAAACCGACAGTGTGTTTATTGAGGGTGCAGCCGAACAGGCCATCCCTCAGGAAGAAGCACTGGCGCAACTTGACAGACGTTTTCAACACGTCCTGGATCAGCCCCATATGATGGCCCTGAAAAAGATCGTCAAGGAGCATATTGAAGGTCTCTATGGCGGATAATCTCGAACTGCAGCGCATGCGGGCCAAAGTTGAAGCGATCAATGCCCTGCCCACCGTCCCTTCCAATCTCAGGAAGATTTCCGTCATGCTGGAAAAGCCCCGTCTGACGATGGATGAAATCGCCCGGTTTGTTGCCAATGACCCGGCCTTGACTACCAAG
>CAZTYA010000060.1:0-9100 GCA_964617255.1 uncultured Syntrophales bacterium | reverse complement strand
CGTCGATCACTTCTTTCACGCGGGCGTCCTGCCGGTCGATCTTGTTGATGACGAGAATAATGGGTAAGCCCTTGCCCAGAGCCTTTTTCAGAACAAAGCGGGTCTGGGGGAGAGGTCCTTCGCTCGCGTCGACCAGGAGCATGGCTCCATCGACCAGATTCAGGCTCCGTTCCACTTCGCCCCCGAAGTCGGCGTGGCCCGGCGTGTCCACAATGTTGATCTTCACGTCTTTGTACCGGACAGCCGTGTTCTTGGCCATGATCGTGATGCCCCGCTCCCGTTCGAGATCCATGGAATCCATGACCCGGTCTTCGATCACCTGATGATCGTTGAAGATTCCCGTCTGCCGCAGCATGCCGTCCACGAGCGTCGTTTTCCCATGGTCGACGTGGGAGATAATGGCGATATTTCGGATATTTCCCTTTCGCATAATATTTCCTGCCCTTTACCGGGAGTCGGTCCCGGATTTTCCGTTAAAAATAAAAAAACCCTCCCGGTCGTAGGAATTGCCGACAAGACGGGAGGGTGTCCCTTTAATGCCGAGCCACCCTTAATTGATCTGAATACAGAAAGCAAGCAATAAATTCATGCTGATACAAGGCTTCGGCGTTTTTCTTCTTTTAGCTTGACTTTTTTCTTCGGATCAATCAATTTCCAGGGCCGATCTGTATAACAAACGTTTGAAGAAAGGATCTGCCATGGAACCCATTAAAGTGATGCCCTGTCTGGATATGAAAAACGGACGCGTCGTCAAAGGCGTGCACTTTGTCGATATCAAGGATGCCGGAGACCCCGTGGAAAATGCAAAATTCTATCAGGATGAAGGGGCGGATGAGCTGGCCATGCTGGATATCGCCGCGACGGTCGAGAACCGCAAGACCCGCCTGGAATGGGTGAAGCAGGTGTCGTCCGTCATTCAGATTCCGCTCACGGTCGGCGGCGGCATCAACGAGCTGTCCGATATCGAGCAGGTGCTGGGCGCCGGGGCGAGTAAAGTATCGATGAACAGTGCTGCCGTGATGAATCCGGAGCTGGTCCGGGAAGGGGCCCAAAAGTTCGGGTCGGCTAAAATCACCGTGGCCATCGACGCCAGGAGAAACGCGGCCATGCCGTCGGGCTTCGAGCTGGTCATTTCCGGCGGAACCAAGCCCATCGGGAAAGACGCCATTGCGTGGGCGAAGCGCTGCCAGGAACTGGGGGCGGGGGTGATTTTGCCCACGAGCATGGACGGTGACGGAACGTTAAACGGTTACGATCTTGATTTCACGAAGGCCATTTCCGATGTCGTGACGGTGCCGGTCGTCGCGTCCGGCGGCGCCGGGAATCTGGAGCATTTCTATGACGCGGTCGTCAAGGGCGGCGCCCAGGTGGTCCTGGCCGCTTCGGTCTTCCACTATAGAACCTTCCGCATTAAAGAAGTGAAAGAATATCTGAAGTCAAAGGGCCTGCCGGTTTATTTATAAAAAGATATGGGGTGGACAACTCCCTTCCGTTTCCAGAGGACATCAAACCGGTCCGGAAGTCGGTGGTGTATTCCATAACCGTTTTCCTGCCTGATATCTTGCAGGGCAAGGAAAGTTAGAAATTAAAGGGAAAAGACACAAGGTGAGGCGGGCAAGCACCACCTGACTTTTTGTCTTTTAATAATGGTTAAAAGAGTCCAACCTTGTTGATTTGTCATCTCAGGCTTGGAGACCCATTTCCAGTTCGTAACACTCTGCTAATGGATTCCGGGTCGCGCTACGCTTGCCCGGAATGACATATAAGCTTTGCATAGATAACAAACGGTATTCATTAGAAATAAGTGTTTGCCACGGTGTCGTCCCGGACCTGATCCGGGACCCATTTCCAGATTGTTCCGCTCTGCGAATGGATACCGGCTCGGAGACCGGTATGACGCCGAGGTTTGCTGCGATATCATCCAGGACAAAATGAAGCCGCTCTTGGGAGAGATATGTAGTGCGGGCGCGGCCTGCCGATCCGTTAATGGTAGGTCCTGTCCACCCTACGGCTACGATTATCCATCTATTATCTCGACTATTCGGACCCCCTCGGGCCTGATGCGATAATCTCCGGAGAGACGCCTTCCTCATATTTCTTAAAGTTATCTTTGAACAACTGCGCCACCTTCTTCGCCTGGGCATCGTAGGCTGCCGGGTCCGGCCAGTTGATCTGCGGATTCAGCACGCTGTCGCTTACGCCTGGACAGCTTGTCGGTACATCGAGATTGAAATAGGGATCTTTGCGCAGAGGTATGGCATCCAACTCGCCGTTCAGGGCGGCGTGGACCATGGCCCGTGTGTCCTGAATGCGGAACCGGTGGCCCATCCCGGCGGGTCCGCCGGTCCATCCGGTATTGATGAGCCACAGTCGGGCGTGATGGCGTTTGATTTTGTTCTGCAGCAGCTCCGCATAAACCAGAGGCGAAAGCGCGAGGAAGGGTGCGCCGAAGCAGGAACTGAAGGTCGCCTCCGGTTCCGTCACGCCTTTTTCCGTGCCCGCCACGCGCGCCGTGTAGCCTGACAGGAAATGATAAACCGCCTGCTCCGGTGTGAGTCGGGCAATGGGCGGCAGAACGCCGAAGGCGTCCGCCGTGAGCATGATGACGTCTTTTGGATGGCCGCCGACGCCCTTGCGGGTCGCAGTGGGAATATGGCTCATGGGGTAGCCGGCCCGCGTGTTTTCGGTCAGGCTGTCATCGTTGAGATCGATCCGGCAGGTCTGGCTGTCAAAACCCACGTTTTCGAGGATGGTGGCGAATTTCCTCGTGGTTTCATAGATTTCCGGTTCCGCCTCGGCGGAGATGCGGATGATTTTCGCGTAGCACCCGCCTTCGAGGTTGAAAATCCCTTCGTCACTCCATCCGTGCTCGTCGTCGCCGATGAGAATCCGGCTTTCGTCGGTGGAGAGGGTCGTCTTCCCCGTGCCGGAGAGGCCGAAAAAGATGGCCACGTCTCCCGGTTTGTTCATGCTGGCGGAACAGTGCATGGAAAGCACTTTCTGCTGGGGCAGCACGTAATTCAGGGCCGTGAAAATCGATTTTTTGATTTCCCCGGCATAGTGGGTGCCGCCGATCAGGATCAGTTTTTCCGCGAAGTTGATGACAATGAACACCTCGGAACGGGTCCCGTCGACCTGCGGGATGGCATGGAAATTGGGCACATGCAGCAGGGTAAAGTCGGGGATGTGATCCGACAGTTCCTCCTTCTGTGCCTGTATGAAGAGATTGCGGGCAAACAGGTTATGCCAGGCCGTTTCCGTGATCACCCGGATGGGAATGCGATACCCCGGAGCGGCCCCGGCAAAACAGTCCTGGACGTAGACGTCCTTGCCCTGGAGATAGGCCAGCAGCCGGAGGCGCAGGGTCTCAAAATGTTCAGGCGACATGCTCCGGTTGGCTTCGCCCCACCAGATTTTATCCACGCTCGTTGGTTCCTGGACGATAAATTTATCCTGGGGTGAGCGTCCGGTGTGGTGGCCCGTACGGATGACCAGGGGGCCGATGTGGGCCACCCGGCCTTCACGGCGGCGGATCACCTCTTCGTAGAGGCGGGGGGTGGGCAGATTCCAGTAAATGGCGTTCAGATTATGAATGCCGTGTTTGTCAAGACCATAGGTACTTTCGATCGTACTCTGGCTGCTCATGGTTCCTCCCTTTCAGGCTGATGACCGTTCCTTTCGGCCGTAAGATTATCCAACTAAAAGAAATAACTGATATATATATTCATATACGGTGTGTAAAAAATGGAAAAACTCCCCTGTGCCGGTTTTTCAATGAAAAAAAGAATCGGTATACTCAGACGATCCGGATCGGTTTAACCGGATTTCAGCCTCTGAACTGGGTGCAGATCTCGGATGAACCGGGTTCGTAATTCCGGCACACCTCCGGCCGCGTCTCGTGAATCGCGCAGGAATGAAACGCTCCCTCCCAGGTAAGGAAGGGGCAGCGGTTCAAAGAGCGACCGTCCACGTCGGAGAGCAAATGATCTCCCGCCCAGAAGGCGTGTTCATGTTCGATGATTTCCAGGATATCCTTCCGGTTTTCCCGTCGCCAGCGTTCCATATCCTTTTCGGTCACGTAGGCGATGAAATCGACCATGCAGCACACACCGCAACGTTTGCAAATCAAAGCAAACAACCTTTCTTAATAAAAAAAGTTCGCCATTTCAAAGAACGTCAAGGACACATAAGGACGTTGATATGTTTTGGGATCATCACACAGGAAGCGTGCCGTTCCGGCCGCCTCTGTCCCCGCGTTCGGCGGGGACAAACTGTACGCGATGAAAAAAATTCCCCTCATGGAGAACATGATTTGCGGAGCGTCGCAATCGGCGCCGCTTCCGGGTTCTCCCTTCGTGAGACCCTTCCGGTCTCACGGTCTGTCAAAAGAAAAGTCTTTAATCTCCAATCCTTTGCATGATTGTCGTTCTTTCCCTTAACTATCCTTCCTCATCAGGAGGAGGTATTCATATTGAAAGAGATCCTCGACAAAGTGCCGAAGAATCTCATGTTCATGCTTGGTCGAGTGGCGGCGCTTGAGCAGCCAAAAGAGCGAATCATTTATATCGAGCCGGATAAAATCGGCCAGGGGGCCTCTGCGAATCCGATAACCGTGGTGAGCGGCCACGCTCTCCAGGTGTGAGAACTTGATGGTGTACTCGTCGTGCCCTCTGAGAATGATCCGTTCCGGGTTTCCCGGCGCGGACACGGGAATCATGCCCTGGTACTCTTCGGGAACGGTCGTCTCGCAACTGTGTTCGCTGATGAAGATGAAGGGCACACCCTCCCGACAGAGTCTTTCCGTTATGTCCACCGCACCGAGGTTAAAATTGAATGTATCACGCTCGGGGACAGGAAACGAGTATAATTTGAAAAGAGATCGGATTCTTTCCAGTTCGGGGCCGGTTTCGGCCGGTTCCCGAAGCAGCGCCACCGGAATGTCCACGACGGTCGGAAAATCCCCCACGTTTTCATTCAGAATGACCAGATCATGTTTGCGAAGGGCGTCTTCCGAGACATCAAATATATCCGAGAGATGGAACTGCACCGGATAGTCGAGTAGGGTCTTTTTCTGTTCGGCCAGGAGAAAGGGCGAAATGTCGACCATGGTTGCCTGAAATGCCGGGTGCATTTTCAGCAAATCGTGCATGAGATAACCGTAGCCGCCGCCGATCTCCAGCACCGACGTGACCTGGTCGAGGGGCAGGTTCTCCCGCAGAAATTCGTACAGGTGGCATCCGTAAGATGCGCGTTTTGTGAGCACAGTCCGGCAGGGACTCCGGTCCGGGTAGAGGCTGTTGGAAACGGTCAACTCCCACCCGAGAGAGTTCAGCGTGCTGGTATGATATTCCTGCGTCGAATTTATGTAATAACCCATCGTTTTTCATTCCCCCGGTGAAATAAATTTTCTTTGCCTGTCATATAGCATTAAATTTCCCGGGGTTGAATAAAATTTTCTTGACAAATCCGGGCAAAAGACATAGGCTCCGCCCCTTCTCCGCCGGTTGGTATGCCGGTGGCAGAGCGGTAGTATTTGACGGCGTTGATTTCTTGGCGGTTTCTTGAAAGGGATTCCCACACGGAACATCCCGTGTAGCCGGAACTGAATCCAATTAACCACAAAAATATTTTAAGTTTGTTTTCACTTTTACCGATGCTTCGGGAGGCGAAAGTTGCCGGAAGCGATTTTTTACCAAAAAACAAGGAAGGAATATGTCACAAGCGAGCAGAAACATAAGGAATATTGGTATAAGCGCCCACATCGATTCGGGGAAAACGACCCTGACGGAGCGCATCCTTTTTTATACGAAGCGTATCCACGCCATTCATGACGTGAAGGGGAAAGATGGCGTCGGGGCGACCATGGATTCCATGGATCTGGAAAAGGAGCGCGGCATTACCATCGCCTCCGCCGCAACCTACTGTAACTGGGATGATCATGTCATCAACATCATCGACACGCCCGGCCACGTTGATTTCACCATCGAGGTGGAACGGTCCCTGCGGGTTTTAGACGGAGCCGTCCTGGTCCTGTGTTCCGTAGGGGGCGTCCAGTCCCAGTCGATCACCGTGGATCAGCAGATGAAACGCTACCAGGTGCCCTGTATCGCTTTTGTCAACAAGTGCGACCGCAACGGCGCCAACCCCCTGAAAGTGATTTCTCAACTGCGTACGAAGCTCGGGCATAACGCTGTGGCCATGCAGATTCCCATCGGCCTGGAAAGCGAATTCCAGGGCGTGGTCGATCTCGTGACCATGGAGGCGATCTATTTCGACGGAGATAACGGGGAGATGGTGAGGCGGGAGGCCGTTCCCGAATCTCTCCTGGCAATGGCCCGGGAAAAACGGGAAGAGTTGATCGACGCCGCGACGATGTTTTCCGACGAGCTGACCGAGGCGGTCCTCGAAGGCGGCGATGTTTCCTGTGAATTGATTACGGATGCGATACGGAAAGGCGCGGTTGCGCGTAAACTAACCCCCGTGTTTATCGGTTCCGCCTACAAAAACAAGGGGGTGCAGCCCCTGCTGGACGCCGTGACGTCCTATCTGCCCTGCCCGCTGGAAGTGGTGAACGAAGCCATTGACACGGAAGACACGACCCGTCGTGTCGTGCTCTCCGGCAACCCCGAAGATCAACTCATTTCGCTGGCTTTCAAGCTTGAAGACGGCCCTTACGGCCAGTTGACGTATGTCCGTGTTTACCAGGGGGCCATCGGCCGGGGCGACACCATTATCAACACCCGAACGGGCAAGAAGGTGAAAGTCGGCCGGGTGGTCCGCATGCACGCCGACCAGATGGAAGACATCGACGCCATCGCCGCCGGCTCTATCGGCGCCCTGTTCGGGATCGACTGCGCCTCCGGCGACACGTTCGTCGCCCCCGGGGTGAACCTGACCATGCTGTCCATGTTCGTACCTGAGCCGGTCATTTCCCTGGCCCTGATTCCCAAGGACAACAAGGCCCAGATAAGCATGTCCAAGGCGCTCAACCGTTTTACGAAAGAAGACCCCACGTTCCGGACCCATGTCGATGCGGAGACGAACGAGACGATCATCGAAGGCATGGGAGAGCTCCATCTGGAGATTTACGTGGAGCGGATGCGTCGTGAATACGCTGCCGAAGTGACAACGGGCAATCCCCGGGTGGCGTATCGCGAAACGATTACCCGCCGGGCGGAGTTCAACTATACACACAAAAAGCAGACGGGCGGCGCCGGTCAGTTCGGCCGGGTGGCCGGTTTCCTCGAACCCTATGCCGAAGGGGATTTCCTGTTCGACAACAAGATCACCGGCGGGTCCATCCCCACGAACTACATCCCGGCCTGTGAAAAGGGCTTTCAGCAGTCCCTGGAAAAAGGCCCCAAGATGGGCTTCCCCGTGACGGGGATCAAGTTCTGCATCAACGACGGAGCCTTTCATGCCGTCGATTCTTCGGAGATTGCCTTTATCGCCGCCGCCAAGGGGGCCTTCAGGGAGGCCTATGCAAAGGCCGCGCCGGTTATCCATGAACCCATCATGAAGGTTGTCATCGAAACCCCGACGGAATACCAGGGATCGGTCATGGGGCTGCTCAACCAGCGGCGGGGCATCATCGTCGGCGCCCAGGACGAAGGCGCCATGAGCGTCGTCGAATCCCAGGTGCCGCTGGCAGAAATGGTCGGATTCTCCACAATTTTAAGATCGGCCACCCAGGGTAAGGCCCAGTTTACGATGGAATTTGCCGCCTATCGCCAGGTTCCGGCGTCGGTTGCGGAAAAGATCCTGGAAGAAATCGCCCTCCGGAAGAAAACGGCTGCGTAAACAGGCAAACGCATGTTATTAAAGGAAGCAATCAGCCCGGTGCGACGGTTGCGCCGGCCGGGACAGGTCATTTACCTGTCGGACAGGAATATTGCCATGATGATCAAAGAATTAAGCGAAAGAAATCCCCTGCGCCACCTGGGGCTGGATATGAATATTCTGAAGGAAAATGGTGCTTTCGGCGCCGTGATGGCTCCGGCAGGTGTCGGAAAGACGGCCCTGCTGGTTCAGATTGCCCTTCAGGCCATGATGAAGAAGTTTTCCGTGTTTCATGTGAGCCTCCAGGACCCGGTCCACAAGGTCACCCTCTGGTACGACGAAATCCTCCAGGATCTGACCAAAACCTACCCGGTGGACAACGTCCAGGAGCTGCGGGAAGAGATTCTCCTGCACCGCTTCATCATGACCTTCCGGGTGGACGACTTCAGCGTGCCGAAGCTGGCGGAACGTCTGAACGACCTGGCCGTCCAGAACATTTTTCTGCCCCAGATCCTGATCATCGACGGCCTGCACTTTAACAGCAAGATTCAGCCTTTCCTTCAGGAGATGAAAGCCCTGGCGGAAAAACAGAATTTCTTTGTCTGGTTCGCCCTCCACATTCACCGCAACGAACAGACGAATCAGGCGGGAATACCTTTATCCATCGAGGGATTACAGCATCATTTTCAAGTGATTCTTAAGATCGAGGAAAAGGGCGATTACATGTCCCTCAAGGCGATCAAGGGTGAGGACCGGGATAAAGCGATCGACACCGAGCTGCGCCTCGACCCCACGACGATGCTCATCACCGACCGGGGATAAAACCGCATCCCTATCTTTCCGCATGTCGTTTCGAAGAGCGTAAGCGACGGGAAATCTTGATTTTTAATCATTGTTCCGTTTTGTCCCCAATTACGCCCCACCCCTGGAAGATTGCGTTACAGCCAGGTTTCCCCTTCACAGATTCAGGGGACGGGGATAATTCTTTGCTGCTCCTTTGCAACACTCTGTCGTCCCGGACCTGATCCGGGACCCATTTGCAGGGAGTGACGCACTGGTAATGGATTCCGGGTCGTTGCCCGGAATGACAACCTAAGGGGTTTCCCCGCCCCTTGCGGGAGGCGCCTCAGGGGAGGGGGATAATCTTCAAAAGCGTCCACCGCTGAAAAACTCCTTGACAAAGCACGGACAGATGACATAGAGAAAACAATCTTTTAGCGCCTTAGGGGGAAGCAAAGACATATCGCGGGGTGGAGCAGTCCGGTAGCTCGTTGGGCTCATAACCCAAAGGTCACAGGTTCGAATCCTGTCCCCGCTACCA
>CAZTYA010000059.1:0-9115 GCA_964617255.1 uncultured Syntrophales bacterium | reverse complement strand
ACCCTGCTCTCCGTCACGGGTTATCTGGCCGGAGCCGTGGTTTTCATATTGATGTCTTCCATGTAATGGTTTGATACCCAAACCTCCAGAAGACGCACAGCATAGAGGATACCGTATTAGAAAATTAGGTTCTAGATCAGCCTTTTAGCACGTACAGCAGAGTTCATCTGGTCCAGACCCTTACATTTTACTTTTCGGATTGTCACAATATTTAATGAAGAAATCTGTTAACGGTTTTTTAAAAAATTTGTCAATTGATTATTATAGAAATGGTTATTATACTAACTCAAAAGACGACGACCCGGGAATATGTATCCTGCGGAATATTAAGGAAAGGCATCGGCATGACAAAGAAATCTGTAGTTGTTTCAAAAATTATCGATGACATAAGACGTGTTTTTCAAGTCATCAATGAACAGTCGAAACGGGTCAAACGGAAGACGGGACTGACAGGACCTCAATTGTGGACCATGAAGACAATTGGCGAATTGTCGCCGCTGAGGGTGTCTGATCTTGCAAAGCGACTCTACCTGCATCCGGCAACCGTCGTCGGCATACTGAATCGTCTTGAATTGCAGGGGCTGGTCAGAAGGATACGCACCACAGACGACAGACGGGTCGTCAATGTGGAATTGACAGCCGCCGGCAACGCCCTGTTGTGCAAAGCACCGCAGGTCGCTCAGGGTTTATTGGTGACTGGTCTTGAAGAATTGCCTGCAGAAAAGTTGCAAGTCATCAGCGCCGGCTTACAAGAACTGGTCAGCATCCTGGGGGCTCAGGCACTTCCCCCGCAATTGATGCTGTCGTCGGAGGTTAACCTGCCTGACCAGAATGAAACTCACGGAAAGACATGACGTCATCTGTATCATCGTAAACAACGGTTAACCAAGCACAATTAAAAGGAAAGGAGGTGCGAAAATGTACGAGAAGGCTCTTGTTCCTCTGGATGGTTCCGAACTTGCCGAATGCGCATTACCCCATGTAATGAACCTGGTCAAGAAAGGTGTGGTAGAAGAGATCATTCTCTTGGAAGTGATCGATATCCCATCGGTATTACTTGAAGAAGGGTTTGATCTGATCAGCCTCAAGAACGGACAGATCAAAAAAGCAAATCAGTATCTCAATGAGGTTCAAGCCCGACTCAGTGCTGAAGGCGCAAAAGTCAGGACACAAATCCTGGAGGGCGATACCGCCCATTCGATCATTGACTACGCAAAGGAAAAGGATGTCAACCTGATGGTGATTGCGACCCATGGTTACACGGGAATGAAGCGGTTGATGTTTGGGAATGTCGCTTTACAAATTCTCCATGATGCCCATGTTCCCGTCCTTTTAATCAGACCTGAAGCCTGCCGCTGAAACAGCGGGCGGATCGGGCGAAAGGCAAACAAGGCCGCCGTCTGTTGATTTCGTTTTCGGAAGGCGGCCTTTGTCATCTCATTAAAAAACTTTCAGCACGTAACTGACAGAAAAACGAACAAGAAATTATGACCGACGAACGACTAAAAAAAGGTCTTTTTTTACTCATCTTTACCGACCTCGACGGAACGCTGCTTGATCAGGAAAACTACGCCTTTGATCACGCCCGTCCGGCACTCAGGCGTATACAGGATCTTGCCGTGCCGCTGGTCGTCACGACCAGCAAAACACGCAGCGAAGTTCAACAGCTGCTGATGAAACTGGGTCTGAATGAACCCTTCATCACCGAAAACGGCGGGGGAATCTTCTTTCCCGGCAATTATCGTGGATTCAATATAAAAGACGCCTATGAAAAGGATTCCTTTCAATGCTTATGCCTGGGGCGGCCCTATGATGCCATCCGCTCTTTTATCAAAGCGATCCCAAACAGGGTGGGGATACGCGGCTTTGGAGACATGTCGGTCGCGGAAGTGATGGCCCTGACCAATCTCTCCCGGGAAGAGGCCGCACAGGCCCGCTGTCGTGAATTTACGGAACCGCTTTTGGTCGAGAATCCTAACGTCATTCCCCTGCTGAGCAATCTGGCTGAAAAGTCCGGTTTGACACTGACCAAAGGGGACCGTTTCTACCACCTGATGGACCAGCGCCAGGACAAGGGGAAAGCGGTGTGCAAAGTCACGGATATCTTCCGTCAGCACCTGGATGCGACAATCCGGACCATTGGTATCGGGAACTGTCGTAACGACCTCCCGATGCTGGAGAATGTGGACATACCTGTTATTGTTCCCCATCCCGACGGACATTATGAGGAGACGGGCCTGATAAATTTAAGAAAAGCCCCTTTCCCTGGAAGCCGGGGATGGAATAAGGTGGTGGAGGACCTGCTCGATGACCTCGCGTGAATTGGTTCTGGACATCTTCAATCATGCGTTGAAAACGGTTTCCCCGGAAAACCTGATCGCTCAGGGTGTACGTAGAAAAGGTAAGAATCTGCAGATTCAGGACGTTTCATATTCCTTACCCCCTGCCGGGCACCTGCATATCTGCGGCAGCGGCAAGGCGTCGGCGCGGATGGCGCCCGCCCTGGAAACCCTCTTGAAGGATTGTCTTGCCGGGGGGGTGGTGGTCACCAACGAAGAAGCATACGAGTCCACAAAACTGACCTGCCTTACCGGTTCCCATCCCGTTCCGACCGAAAAAAGCCTGTACGCCGCCGAAATTCTCATGGATTATCTGCAGCACCTTAAGGAACAGGATCTCTGCATCTACCTCCTCTCGGGCGGGAGTTCGGCCCTCGTGGAAAAACCGATGCCGCCGGTGACCCTGGCCGAATTTCAAGCGGCGTCATCCCTGCTTTTAAAAAGCGGTATGCGGATCGCTGAAATGAATACCGTGCGTAAGCACCTTTCCGCAGTGAAAGGGGGACGGCTGGGCGCACTGTGCCCTGCCCGCATGGTTGTCCTTGTCATTTCCGATGTCATCGGTGACGATCTGCAAACTATCGCTTCGGCGCCGCTTTACAAAGATCTGACCACATATGGCGATGCCCGGATCCTCCTTGAACGCTACGATCTCTGGCGACAGGTCCCGGATTCGGTTCGTTTTGTAATCGAACAGGGCTGTGCGGGTGAAATCGCCGAAACGGTCAAGGACGTACCCGTACACATCCATCACCACCTTTTGGGAAGCAATACCCTTTTTCTGGAAGCAGCCAGAGAAAGGGCAAAGGAACAAGGTCTGACCGCCCATATCATGACTTCATCCCTTTACGGTGAGGCCAATGAAGTGGCAAAGGTATTGCTCGCCCTGGCCCGGGAAATCGACCGGACAGGCAATCCTTTTTCAGCGCCGGTTTGTTTGCTCTTCGGTGGAGAGACCACCGTCACCGTCCGGGGAGACGGCCGGGGCGGCCGCAATCAGCAGCTGTGCCTGGCCGCCCTCGCAGAATCGGGTTTCCCCTCCCATTTCACGCTGCTGAGCGCCGGTTCAGACGGTATAGACGGGAATTCCGATGCGGCCGGTGCCATTGTTGATTGTCAAACGTTGGGCCGAATGAACAAGCTGGGCTTAAACCCGGATACCTATCTGCAGAAAAACGATGCCTATCATTTCTTTCGACAGACCGGTGATCTGCTTCTGACAGGACCGACGGGCACCAATGTCATGGATATGCAGATTCTTTATATCAAGGAGTAAGCATGAGTGCGATGACACAGAAAAGATTCTCCACCGCGCTGCGGGATACGGTTCGGTACAAGATCGAAGAACTGGGGGAGGTCGATTTCCTGATCGGCATTCCCTCCTATCACAGCGATGCGTCCATCTCCCACGTCATCAGTACCATTCACAAGGGACTTGATACCTACTTCCACAACAGCCGGGCGCTCATCATGGTATCCGACGGCGGCTCAACCGATGATACGCGCGATATCGCCCGGGCCGTCGATATCGGGTCCTTCAATATCGAAAAAATCGTGTCGATTTACCGGGGTGTTCCCGGTAAAGGCTCGGCCCTGAGGGCGATCTTCGAAGCCGCAAAGTTTTTAAAACCCCAGGCGGTGGCGGTTTTCGACTCCGATCTCGTCTCCATTGCCCCCGTCTGGATCAAGAAGCTCATGGAGCCGGTGCTGGAGGGTTATGACTTCGTCGCCCCCGACTACAACCGCTACAAACTGGATGCAACCATCACCAATACCATTGCCTACCACCTGACCCGGTCGCTCTACGGCTATCGTGTACGGCAGCCCATCGGCGGGGATTTCGGTCTGTCCCTGCCACTGATACGTCACTATTTGGAGCAGGATGTCTGGGAAGGTGATGTGGCCAGATTCGGCATCGACATCTGGATGACCGTGACGGCCATTGTGGACGGCTTCAAGATCTGCCAGTCGAAACTGGGCGTCAAGGTGCACGGAGCCAAGGACCCTGTGGCAGATCTGGGCCCGATGTTCCGTCAGGTCATGGGCACTCTTTTCCAGCTGATGGAAGCGACAAGTGCTTTCTGGAAAGATGTGAAGGGGTCACAGGATATCCCGACATTCGGCAACTATACCGGAGGCACTCCCGTAGCCTTTGACATCCATCGCGAAGGCCTGATCGAATATTTCCAGGTCGGATTCCGAAATTTCGGCAGTGTCTGGCAACAGATCAGCGAAGAGGATGATTTCAAAATGATCAAAACCCTGGCGGAATGCGCAGAGGCAAAGGACTTTCATCTTCCCATTGCCGTCTGGATACGCATCGTTTATCGTTATGCCAATGCTGTTCACTCGACACCCCGGCAGCGCATGAAACTGCTGGACACACTGACGCCGCTTTACTATGCTCGGGTGGCGTCGCTTGTGAACGAACTGGAAGGCATGGAAAGCCATCAGCTTGGTGATTTCTTCTCCGGGCAGGCAAAAGTGTTCGAGGACATGAAAGATTATCTGATTAACCTTTGGACATAAGGAGGTCAATATGGCGGACTTTTATCAGCACGGCATCATTACGACCATGCAGAAACTGGGCAACCGGGGGGATCATGCGCTGGATAAGGAACTGGAAAAAATCTCACGGAAAAGGCCGATTGCCCTCCTATTGCCCGCCCTGGTGTCGGAGTTTGACAGCCCGGCCATTTCCGGTATCCTGACCGAACTGAAGAAAGTGAACTACATCCGCAAGGTTGTTCTTTCCCTGGACCGGGCCGATGAAAACCAGTTCAAAATGGTGAAAAAGATCATGTCGGACTTGCCCTGCGAGGTGAGAATCGTCTGGCATGACGGACCGCGTATCCGCAAACTTTACGATGAACTCAGACGCAACGAATTCAAGCTGGAACGATCAGGGAAGGGCCGATCCGTCTGGATGACGATGGGCTACATTCTGTCCGACAAGGACATTTACGCCATCGCCCTGCATGACACGGATATCCTGACCTATGACCGGAGCATGCTGTCCCGCCTTGTGTACCCTGTGGTGCACCCGGCCCTCGATTTCGAGTTCAGCAAGGGGTATTACGCCCGGGTCAAGGAAAAACTCTACGGTCGCGTGACGCGCCTGTTTTACACTCCGCTGGTCAGGGCGCTAAAAAGAATTCTGAATTACAACGCATTTGTTGATTACCTGGGAAACTTCCGCTATGCCCTTTCAGGTGAATTTGCCCTGATCAGCAGCCTGGCCCGGGGCATCCGCATCTCCCCCACATGGGGGCTGGAAGTTTCGCTTCTGAACGAGGTCTACCGCAAAACCTCCATCAACCGCATCTGCCAGGTGGAAATTTCGGAAAGCTACGACCACAAGCACCAGTCCCTGCAGAAGGACAGTCCCGATGTCGGGTTGATCCGGATGGCCACAGAAATTGCCGAGGCGCTTTTCCGGATTCTCAGCCAGGACGGCATCATGATGAGTCAATCCTTCTTCCGGACCCTTTATATGGTCTATATCGAAGAATCGCGGATCGCCATCGAAAAGTACCATGCCCTGTCCCTGCTCAACGGCCTGAAATACGACCGGCATGGCGAAATTGAGGCGTCTGAGGCCTTCGTCCATTCTTTGAAGGTGGCCACTGAGGGCTTCATGGCCGATCCGGTTGGTCTGCCGATGATGAGCGCCTGGGTGAGAGTCGCTGCGGCCATCCCCGATTTCTCGGAGCGCTTTATCGAAGCCGTCGATCAGGATAACGAGTAGCCTATACCATGGAAATCATTGAAACAAGACCGTCATTCAGTCTATTGTCTTGATAACAAAGGCAACTTTTCCGTATAAGGGGTTTATTTTGAATCAACAACCCAGGAACCTGGATCCGGAAAGACTTATCGCTGAGTATCACGAAAAGTCTCTGCTCTATCAGAATTTCTGCGCAACCATGCAGAATTTGATGATCAACCTGCTGGACAACAACGGCTTCAAATATCAGATCTCCATGCGACTGAAATCGCCGGACAGCATCAGAGGAAAAATTTTCCGCAACGGAGCCAGAGGGAGATATTACCGGCGACTGAGCGATATGACCGATTTGGCCGGGGTAAGAATCGTCTTTTATCTCGAAAGTGACAAGCGCCGGTTCATTGACCTGCTGTTCAAGGAATTCTCCCCGGAAAAAATGAAAATGGAGGAACATCATAAGGAAACCGGCTATCGGTCCACCCATATCGTCATCCAGTTCAGCCGAAAAAGACTGAATCTGAATGAATACCGCAACTTCGCCGGACTTTGCTGTGAATTGCAGTTGACTTCCGCCCTGTATCAGGCCTGGTCTGAAGTTGAGCATGACATTTTTTACAAACGGGAGCTCCGCCCAGACACCGAAGCATGGAAAGAAATGAACACCCTGCGGAAAGAACTGGAAGCGGCCATGAAAACACATATTGAACAGGCCTCGGAAATCCTGGAATCCGTTGCGGAGAAAATGAAACAGTTGCAGATGAAGCCCCGGCAGGTAATACCAACAAAGACTGAAACGTGATCCGATACTCACCAATGGACAGGAGTCCCCATGAACTTGAAACTGATCCTTATTCTTATCCCGGCATGTATTGCCATTATATTCCTGGTTCAAAACGTTGAGGCCGTCGAGGTGAGATTTCTTTTCTGGAGCATGGCCATTTCCCGGGCACTTGTCATCTTTTTCACCTTTATCATGGGATTTGTGGTCGGGTGGTTTCTGCATGGCTTTCTGTCCTATCGCAAAGCAAAAAAGGATAAAATGGATCAACCCCTGTCGTTTGACGATAAACTGTAGTGCCGGACCATTCAGGATTTGAACCATGATGAACAAACTGAATTACTACATGAAGAGATACTTCGGAAAATACGCCGCCATGATCGATCAGAAGTCGGTCATCAAGGACATCTATTCCGAACTCGAACTGTCCCCCGGCTACTTTACCATGTTGAACCTGGCCAATCTGATCGCTTTGTTCGGCCTGCTCATCAACAGTATCGCCGTCATCATCGGGGCCATGCTCATTTCACCCCTGATGGGCCCCATGATCAGCTTCGGCTTCGCCTTCGTCACCGGCGACAACGCCGTCTGGCAGAAATCCCTGAAGAAGCTTGTGGTCAGCGTGACCATCACCATCCTGGTAGCCGCGGCGGCCACCTATTTCTCACCCCTCAACGACGTCACGGATGAAATTCTCGCCCGCACGAAACCGAATCTTTTTGACCTGCTGATTGCTTTTCTGGCCGGTTCGGCAGGAGCGGCCGCCATCTGTACCAAAAAGAACTACCTGACGGTCGTGCCGGGAGTCGCCATTGCCACGGCCGTAATTCCGCCGCTGAGCGTTGCCGGATTTGGCCTGGGCATCGGCAATCTATACATCGCATCGGGTGGCTTTTTCCTCTTTTTCACCAATTTTGTGGCCATCGTCATGACGAGTTGCCTTGTTTTCTTCTTCTATGGCTTCCGGCCGACCACAACCTGCGACATTGAAAAAGGCAAGATGAAGAAGCGAATTACACTCCTTCTGCTGTTGCTTTTCATCATATCCATTCCCCTGATTTATACCCTCGGCGTGACGATCGCCGAAGCCAAGCTGCGCAAGGACGTCAAAAACGCCCTCCAGGAAATCTACGACAAAAAAGGGGCTTCACGGTTATCCGACTTCACCTACTTCAAACACGATCCGGATCTCCTGGAAATCGAGGCCACCATTCGGACCGTTCAGCTCATTCCGGATAAGGACATCGCCCTGGCCGAAATACGCCTCGCGGATAAGCTGCGTCGCAAGGTACGGTTCAATCTTGAACAGGATCAGGTCGTCAAAGGCGGACTTGAGAAAGAATTGACCGCAACCCATCCGACACTTACGGATAAGCCGAAACCACCGGAAGAGCTGATGAGAACATCCCGGGGGGACATGCTGGCGGCGTTACAAAACCCCCTGCGGAAAATTGAAGACCTCATCTCCCCGGCACAACTGGCAGATTATACGGTTGGAATTAAAAAAGCCGATTCCCGGCTGTCCATCCACCTGAAAATCAGAAAGGATCAGCCCCTGTCGGGAGAACAGATCCAATGGCTGGCGAAAATTCTGGAAGCGGATCTCAGAAGCCCGGTTACCCTGACTGCAGAAACGATTCCGTTTGTTTCGACATTGGTTTATCAACCGGGGCAAACCGACTTAACGGAAGAAATGAAAGAAAAACTGGCGCCTTTAAAGGATGTATATGCGCGTGAAAACGAAATACGCATTGAGGTCGAAAGCGGTCCGGAAGCTTCGATGACTTACCGTAAACGCATGGCCGCGGCGAGACAGCGTGCAGAAACGATTGTCGGATTTCTACACACCCGATACCGGATCCCTGCGCCCCAAATGGAAATAAAAATAACTCCAAAGGCCGTTAAAACGCCGCTTGTCAGCATTTCGGTTCTGCCGAAAGAAGCCGTTCCGGCACCATAAATACACCCTTTACATCATTTGATCACAGACAGAAGACCCGGACCAACATGACAATAGATTGCGTTATCTTCAGAGAACGAACGGAATGCGCCACTGATGACCATACAAATGTTCTCCCGATCAAAGAGCGGTGTGAGTTGATCGTAAAGACATGCCCCCGTTCTTAATCCTCTTTCCTTTCCATAACATGCAGCGGAGGCGCCTGACCCGTTTTATCCTGACCCATATACAGCGTAACATGGGGAAAGGGTATTTCAATGTTTCTTTCATCGAAGACTTTTTTGATGCGCCGGTTAAATTCACGTCCAATT
>CAZTYA010000058.1:0-9158 GCA_964617255.1 uncultured Syntrophales bacterium | reverse complement strand
TGGAAGAAGAAGCAATCGTTATTGAAACAATGGGTGCGACCGCCAGGGTCCTCATCGAAAAAAAGAGTGCCTGTGCCTCCTGCTCGGCTGCGCTACTGTGTCACCCTCCTGAGCACGATTACGTCGAGGTGGATAATCTCGTCGGAGCCGTAGCGGGGCAGAAAGTGAAGATCGTTGTTGAGCCCAAAACATATCTTCAAGCCTCGTTCATTCTTTACGGCATACCGGTTTTTGTTTTTCTTTTGTCGGCCCTTATCGGTAAAATTGCGGCGGTTTCGCTGGCGGGGGAGGCTTATTCTGATCTCTGGGCCTTTGCCGTCGCATGTTTTTTCACGGGAGCAACCTTCGCGCTTATTGCCCGCGTTCAACGTCAAACCCAGAAAAGCTGTACATACAAACCCATCATTACGGAAATTATCGGCCTGAGTGTATAATTTCGGATCGGTGATTTTGTATAAACATACTGAATCAAGCCGGTCTTGGTTACGATCTAAGTTAAGGGAATAGATGTCGATTGATCGTTTTGGTGGATGGCATTCTTCAGCGATGTGCCTGCTTTTGGGGTAACAACGGCGACATCCTTATAACACTGTGTCACAGGAATAAGGGGTTGAAATGAAAGTCGAACAATTCACCTGGACTGAAGCGGAAACGTGGAAGCCATTCCCACCGGGAAGCCTGGGGCCGTCCGCCCAACTGGTCATGATTTTTTGTGGCACGACGATTTGCAGGAAACCGGCGTTGCTGAAGGAAATCCGTGCCTTTTATCCGGAAGCGCATTTTTTCGGTTGCTCAACGGCCGGGGAAATTGCCGGCACACAGGTCCTGGACGACTCACTCATTCTGACCGCCATTCATTTTGAACGTACACGGATTCGAGGTGCGAAAACGACAATCAGCAGTATGGGACAAAGCTACGCCGTGGGGAAATCTCTTGCCAGCAGACTCCTCGATGATGACCTGGCCCATGTACTGGTCCTTTCCGACGGTTTACAGATAAACGGCAGTGAACTGGTGAAGGGACTGGTCGAGGTGTTGCCGGAGGGCGTTTCCGTTACGGGCGGCCTATCGGCGGATGGGGATCGTTTTCAGGAAACCTACGTGTTCTGGGATGATCTGCCCGCTCAGAATCAGGTTGCCGCGGTCGGCTTATACGGCAGGCAATTGCACGTTGGCTTCGGTTCCTTCGGCGGTTGGGATTCATTCGGGCCTGAGCGTCTCATCACCAAATCGCAGGGTAACATCCTATACGAGTTTGACGGTCGTTCGGCTCTGGCGCTCTACAAACAGTATCTGGGCGAGCACGCGCGGGAATTGCCGGCTTCGGGTCTGCTGTTTCCCATCCAGATACGCATGCCCGGCGCCGATGGGGGATTGGTCAGGACCATCCTGGCGGTGAACGAAGCGGATCAGAGCATGACCTTTGCCGGCGATGTGCCGGTCGGTGCTTATGCCCGGCTGATGAAGGCCAATTTTGACCGTCTCATTGATGGCGCCGTGGAGGCGGCCAAGAGCGGGCATCACATGACCGGGGGCACGCCTGCGGATTTGGCAATCCTGATCAGTTGCGTTGGCCGGAAACTGATTTTAAAACAGCGTGTGGAAGAGGAAGTTGAAGGTGTGCAGGATGTTTTGGGTAAGCAGACAATCCTGGCCGGTTTTTATTCTTATGGGGAAATATCGCCCCTGTCCGAAGCGGGAAATTGCGAACTCCATAATCAAACCATGACCATTACAACCTTGTCCGAGCGCGCCACATGAAAGATCTGCATCGCCTTTTAGCCAGACAACTTCATCGCTACCTGTCCCCTAGCGAACCCCTTCCGCACCGGTTTGAAGCTTTTTTGGAAGCAGTGAACGCGGCCTATCATGAAAATGATGAAGACCGGCGGATGATGGAACGCTCCCTGGAGTTGAGTTCACAGGAGCTTCTCCAATCCAACGCCGAGATGCGGGCCGTTTTTCAGGCTCTGCCCGATCATTATTTCCGCATCGGGTCTGAGGGAAGGGTCCTGGAATATAAAAGCGCCGGAAGCCGTGTTCCGCCACTGAAACCAGGCAATCCCGTCGGTGTGCCCCTTGCCGAACTGGTTCCGGAAACGGCGGCGGTCTTGTTTGAAAAGGCGTCCATGGTGACCTTGCGGGATAGGACCGCCACGGCATTTGAATACACCGTGCCGAATTCCGAAGGGCCCCTTTTCTTCGAGGCAAGATTGATCCCCCTGTTTGCGGATCAATTGATCCTCATCCTCCGGGATATTACTGAAAGGAAAAAGTCGGAAATCGCCGCACAGGAGCGGGCGGGTAAGATCATTCGCTACCAGGGGGCGCTGCTCGAGTTGTCCAAATCGGAGCAGCAGCATTATGCGGGCGCGATCCGCATCATTTTGGAGATCGGGGGACGAAGCCTGGGCGTTCATCGTATCGGTTTATGGCTGTATGACAAGGACAGAGGACATCTGATCTGTGAAGACCTGTATATGCCGGCCGGCGACAGCCATGAAAAGGGATCTTTGCTGGACGTACTCCGCCATCCACGATATTTTGCTTCTCTTGAGGAGGCGCGCATCATCGCGGCGGACGATGTTAGCAGCGATCCCCGCATGACCGAACTGACAGACTATTTCCGGGAAAACAATATTTATTCCACGATGGATATTCCTATCCGCCTCCAGGGACAAATCAAGGGCATTCTCTGCGTCGATTATGCCGGTCATTCTCGCCATTGGAGTATCGAAGATCAGGATTTTGCCGCTTCCCTGGCCCAGATGATTTCCGTCCTCCTGGAAAGCCAGGCCCGGAGAACCTCAGAGGAGGCTCTGAAAGATAAGGAAGCCAATCTCCGTTCTCTCTTCCTTGCGGCGCCCGTCGGGATTGCCATGCAATCTTTCCGCCGGATTCGTCAGGTCAATCAGCGCCTCTGTACGATGCTCGGTTATGAAGAGCGGGAAATCGTCGGCAAGTCGCCGCGCATTCTCTATGAATCATCAGAATCGGCTAAATATATTGAAGATACCATGAGGGCCCATTTGCAAGCCCGAGGCGTCGGGAACATTGAAACCCGATGGGTCTGCAAGGATAAAACGCTCATCGATGTCCTGCTGACCGTTGTACCCCTGGATGTGTCCGATCTTCTGGCCGGAGTGATCTTTACCGCCCTCGATATTACCGAACGTAAAAGAGTCGAAGAGGCCCTGATTGAAAGCGAGAAACGCTTCCGCAATTATTTCGAGCTGTCTCTGGTCGGGATCGCCATTACCAAACCCAGCATGGCATGGATTGAAGCCAACGATAAACTCTGTCTGATGCTTGGTTACACAAGAGAAGAACTTTTCCGGAAAGAATGGAAAGAGTTGATTGTAAAGGAATCCGGAAATCTTAATGAGCAGACGATCGATCAGGCGGCAACCGGAAAAAGCGATTTAACCAATATCGAGATGCGTTTTTATAAAAAGGACGGTTCTCATATCCATGCTCTCGTATCTTCCCGCAGGGTAGGCAAGGAGAACGGGAAATTGGACTATGTCCTGACTCTCATTCAGGACATATCGGATCGGAAAAGGCTTGAGGCCCAATTGCTCCAGTCGCAGAAACTGGAGGCGATTGGCACACTGGCCGGGGGCATTGCCCATGACTTCAACAATCTTCTGATGGGCATCGAAGGGTTTGCGTCTCTGATCCTTTATGATCTCGATAAGGATCATCCTCATTACGAAAAGCTTCGCAGTATTGAGGAACAGGTGCGCAGCGGTGCTGAACTTGCGAAGCAGTTGCTGGGGTTTGCCCGGGGCGGCAAGTATGAAGTCAAGCCGACCAATCTCAACGCGATTATCGACCGCAGTGCCCAATTGTTCGGCCGGACGCGTCGCGAGATCGTCATCGAAAAGAAATTCCGGGAGGATCTCTGGACGGTGGAGGTTGATCGCGGTCAGATCGAGCAGGTGCTCCTGAATTTATACGTCAATGCCTGGCAGGCCATGCCGGGCGGCGGGACACTCTATCTCCAAACGGACAACGTTCATATTGATGCACCCGATGAGGGAAATTCCGAAGATCAGATTCCGGGTAAATACGTCCGGATCTCTGTAACGGACACGGGTATCGGGATGGATGAAAAAACGAAAAGCCGTATCTTTGACCCCTTCTTTACGACGAAGGACCGGGGGCGGGGTACCGGTTTAGGTTTGGCGTCCGCTTACGGCATCATCAAGAATCACGGGGGGATTATCCATGTTTACAGTGAGAAGGGACAAGGAACAACTTTTAATATCTATCTGCCTCGCTCAACGAAGATTTTTGTCAGGGAGCGGAAAGAACCGGAAAAAGAGTACAGCCGTGGGTCAGAAACCGTATTGGTCGTTGACGATGAAGAGTTGAATATTAATGTTACCCGTCTGATTCTTCAGCGCCTTGGTTATCAAGTCATCACAGCTGACGGCGGCAAAGAAGCCATCGAGATGTTTTGTAATCCGGACAATAAAATAGATCTGGTCGTTTTAGACATGGTCATGCCGGAGATGGGCGGCGGAGAAACGTATGAAATTCTTAAAAAAGCCAACCCATCGATGAAATGCATCCTGGCCAGCGGTTACAGTATCAACGGACAGGCTGCGGAAATCATGAAAAAGGGCGTGGAAGCCTTCATCCAGAAACCCTTTACCATGGGAGAACTGGCAACCGTGGTGCGGAGGGTGCTCGATGGAAGGAATTCCGATCATGACCGGCGGGCCGTTGAAGATAGTCCGGAATTCAGGGTTTGACGTCTTGCCTGTATGTATGGGGTAGGCAATCATACAAGTACCGTGGAATTTCCTTTATGGAGATAAAATCATGACACCGCTGATTTCCTGGCTCGGTCATTCCAGTGTCAAGATAAAGGGCCGGATTGCGATTTACATCGATCCCTGGAAGATCGGTGCGGAAGAAAAAGCGGATCTGATTTTAATCAGCCACAGCCATGGGGATCATTTTTCACCCGGCGATATCCGTAAGTTATGGAAAAAGGAGACGGTTATCCTCGCACAATACGCCTGTGTTTCCTTGCTGTCCGGTGACGTGCGCGCCATGCAACCGGGTGACGAGGTGACGATCGCCGGCGCCACCGTTCGCGCCGTGCCCGCCTATAACGTGAATAAGTCCTTTCACCCAAAGACGGACAAGGGTTTGGGGTTTCTGATCCGGATGGAAGGAAAGGTCATCTATTACGGTGGGGATACGGACCGGATTCCCGAAATGGATAAGATCGCGGCGGATATCGTCATTTTTCCTGTCGGCGGCACCTATACCATGACGGCGGAGGAAGCGGCGCAAGCGGTCAATCAAATCAAACCGGAACTGGCCATTCCCATTCATTTCGGTGACATCGTCGGTTCCATTCGGGATGCGCAACGCTTTGCGGACCTGTGCACCGTGCCTGTATCCATTTTACCCGTAACCAGGGATTCGTGTGCGGGTTGATCCCTCTCTAACCCCTGCATCCTGTTTCCGAATAAAAGAATTTTAAAAAAGAATACAGGTCATGTGCCTTTTTTGTAGGCACGATCTTGACAGGATAAAATTGATGTTTATTATAGCGACGATTTGAGCACCGACAGAAAATAGAATCGTATATCAATAACATCGCGAAAGGAGAGATTGGGGGATGAAAATCAGACCGTTGCAGGACAGAGTCATCGTGAAACGTTTGGAAGAAGAACAGAAAACCAAGGGGGGGATCATCATTCCCGATACGGCCAAGGAAAAGCCCATCGAGGGCGAGGTGATTGCTGTCGGTAAGGGAAAAATTCTGGAAGACGGCAAGATTGCCAAACTGGATGTGAAAGTCGGTGACCGGGTGCTGTTCAGCAAATACGGCGGAACGGAAGTGAAGATTGACGGTGTGGACTATCTCATCATGAGAGAAGACGATATTCTGGGCATCATTGATAAGAAATAATCGAGATAAGGAGGAGTCGTTATAATGGGAGCAAAGATCATACAGTACGATGAAGAAGCAAGGAAATCCATCCTTAAGGGTGTCAACACCCTGGCGGATGCCGTGAAGGTGACCCTGGGTCCCAAGGGCCGTAATGTCATCCTGGATAAGAGTTTCGGCGCTCCGACGGTGACCAAGGACGGCGTCACCGTGGCCAAGGAGATCGAACTGGAAGACAAGTTTGAAAACATGGGCGCCCAGATGGTGCGGGAAGTGGCGAGTAAAACCAGCGATGTCGCCGGCGATGGCACAACCACCGCCACCATTTTGGCCCAGGCCATTTACCGCGAAGGGGCCAAGACCGTTGCCGCCGGGAGTAATCCCATGGATGTCAAGCGCGGCATTGATAAGGCCGTTGAGTCGGTCGTCGCGGAGCTCAAAAAGCAGAGTAAGCCGACAAAGGACCAGAAGGAAATCGCCCAGGTCGGCACCATTTCGGCGAATAACGACGAAGATATCGGCAACATCATCGCCGAGGCGATGGGGAAGGTCGGTAAAGAGGGCGTGATCACGGTTGAAGAGGCCAAAGGACTGCAGACGGAACTGGACATTGTGGAAGGGATGCAGTTCGACCGTGGCTACCTGTCTCCTTATTTTGTTACGAATCCCGAAAAGATGGAAGTCAGTCTGACCGATTGTTACATCCTGATCAACGAAAAGAAGATCAGCGGCATGAAAGATCTCCTGCCCATTCTGGAACAGATCGCAAAAATGGGACGCCCCCTGCTGATCATCGCCGAGGATATCGAAGGAGAAGCCCTGGCAACGCTGGTCGTGAACAAGATCCGCGGCACGCTCCATGTGGCGGCGGTCAAGGCTCCGGGGTTCGGCGATCGCCGAAAAGCCATGCTGGAAGATATCGCCATTCTGACGGGCGGCAAGCTGATCTCCGAAGACATGGGCGCAAAGCTTGAAAACGCGACCATTGACGACCTTGGTAAAGCCAAGCGGATCACCATCGACAAGGACAATACGACCATTATCGACGGCGCCGGCAGCCGCAAAGATATCGAAGGCCGGGTCAAACAGATCCGCGTTCAGATTGAAGAAACGACTTCCGATTACGACCGGGAAAAGCTTCAGGAACGCCTGGCGAAACTGGTTGGCGGTGTGGCAGTAATCAGAGTCGGTGCCGCCACGGAAACGGAGATGAAGGAAAAGAAGGCCCGTGTGGAAGACGCTTTGCATGCAACCCGGGCCGCCGTGGAAGAAGGGATTGTCCCGGGTGGCGGTGTTGCTTATTTAAGAACACTTTCTGCGCTGGATAAGCTCAAACTGGCCGGCGACGAGCAGATTGGTTTGAACATCGTCAAGAAAGCCCTCGAGGAGCCTCTGCGGATGATCGCGAACAATGCGGGCATGGAGGGCAGTATCGTTGTTGAAAAAGTGAAGGAGAAAAAGGGATCCTTCGGCTTCAATGCCCGGACAGATAAATATGAAGATATGATTGCCGCGGGTGTCATTGACCCGACCAAGGTTACGCGCTTTGCCCTGCAGAATGCCGCCAGCGTTGCATCCCTGATGCTGACGACCCAGTGCATGATCGCCGACAAGCCGGAAGAGAAATCGGCCATGCCGGCTATGCCTCCCGGCGGCGGCTACCCCGGTATGGGCATGTAAGAAACTCGAAGGAAATACTGATCAATAAAGAAGGCCCCCGGCTGGATAGTCGGGGGCCTTTTGTACTTCTTCTTGAAACACGGCGGTTTATATGCTAGTTAGGCAGCCAATATCTGATGGAGGCGTATGGAATGGACTATAAAAGCACCTTGAATCTGCCCAAAACGGACTTCCCGATGAAGGCCAATCTTCCCCAGAAGGAACCGGAGATTCTGAAACTCTGGGATGATATGGACATCTATGCCTGTATCAGGGAATCTTCCAAGGCATTGGTTCCCTATATCCTGCACGACGGTCCTCCCTATGCCAACGGCAACATTCATCTCGGCACGGCGTTGAACAAGGTCATAAAAGACATCGTCATCAAGTCCAAGAACATGTCCGGGTTTAACTGTGTCTATGTTCCCGGATGGGATTGTCATGGTCTTCCCATCGAGCACCAGGTCGATAAGGAATTGGGCGAGAAAAAAGGAACCCTGTCGCAGGTTGAAAAGCGACTGGCCTGCCGGAGTTATGCCCGAAAATTCGTCGATCTCCAGCGGGAGCAGTTCAAGCGCCTCGGTGTTTTTGGCGACTGGGAAAAGCCCTATCTCACCATGGAATATGACTATGAGGCGACGACGGTCGAGGAATTCGGGAAACTCTACCTCAATGGAAGCGTTTACAAGGGTAAAAAGCCCGTTTACTGGTGCGCCACGTGCAAAACCGCCCTGGCGGAGGCGGAGGTGGAATATGCAGAACATCATACGCCGTCGATTTATGTTAAATTTTCTGTGATTTCCGATCTGGGCGCCGTTCGCCCCAAGCTGGCGGGGGAAAAGGTCCATTTTGTCATCTGGACCACGACGCCCTGGACCATCCCGGCGAACCTGGCTATTGCCCTCCATGAAAAGTTCATCTACGCGGCCGTGAAGGTTCGCGGCGAGGTTCTCGTCGTGGCCAAAGAACTTCTCGACTACTGTCTGGACGCTTTTGGCTGGCGTAACGAACCCTACGAAATCCTGGACGAGTTTCCAGGGTCAGACGTGGAAGGACAGCGGTGCCGTCACCCTCTGTATGATCGGGAAAGCGTCATCATTATCGCTCCCTTTGTCACCCTTGACGCCGGAACGGGTTGCGTCCACATCGCCCCCGGTCATGGCCAAGAGGACTACGAGATCGGCATGAAATACGGCCTTGAGAATTATGCACCCGTCGATGCCGACGGTAAATTTACGCACGAGGTGGGCTTCTTTGCCGGGCAATTTGTCTTCGATGCCAACGACGCCGTCAACGCCAAACTCAAGGAACTGGGGGCCCTACTCGGAAATATCGATTTTGAGCATTCCTATCCCCATTGCTGGCGCTGCAAGCAGCCGATTATTTTCCGCTCCACGGAACAGTGGTTCATCTCCATGGAGAAAAACGATCTGCGGAAAAAAGCGCTCCAGGCCGTCGATCAGGTCCAGTGGATTCCTTCCTGGGGTCATGACCGGATCTTCGGGATGATCGAAAACCGCCCTGACTGGTGCATTTCCCGCCAACGTTTATGGGGCGTACCCATCACGATCTTCTATTGTGAACA
>CAZTYA010000057.1:8125-9167 GCA_964617255.1 uncultured Syntrophales bacterium | reverse complement strand
TAAATCTTGTTCTGTATTTGTCATCCCGGCCGCCGATCATTATAATCTCATACTGCCTGTAAAACTTCCGATACATTTCAAAGTCCATGGGCTAATTGTAGCAATGTCAAACGCTTTTATGCTATCTTCTCTTCGCTGAGGTCATATCCTTCTTCACCTGCAGGGTTTTCAGGCAAGGCACATTGGGTGAAGAGAAGGTTGACCGCCGTTAACATGCTATCCAAGCAGTCATGTAACTGCCTGTTTTTTGATGGGTAAGCGTAAAATAATAACTTGGATCTTGGTAAAGAAGTGATCGTTCTTCAAACGAAGAGGATCACTTCTTACAGACTGATCGAGGCGGGCATTAATGGATTGGGATCGTACACAAGCCAAAGGGTTCAAAGGTTCACCGGACGGTCTGTTCTTTTATCCATGGGAGCGGCAGTTTGATCGCCTGATTACACCCTTCGAGGAGTTTATCCACCGGCAGACGACAAGCGGCATCGTCTTGATGTTTACAACGCTCGTGGCCCTTCTCATAGCCAACTCACCGCTTAGCGATACGTACAGTCACATTCTCCATACCAACTGTTCAATTTCCCTTGGATTTTTTGACCTTCGGATGGACTTGGCTCATTGGATCAACGAAGGTTTGATGGTCTTCTTTTTCCTCCTGGTTGGCTGTGAAATCAAACGGGAGGTGCTTGTTGGAGATTTATCCAACGTCCGGGTCGCGGCGCTGCCCATTGTTGCCGCAATCGGCGGCGTGATCATGCCGGCTGTTATTTACCGAGTTTTCAATCCAGCCGGCGAAGCGGCAAACGGATGGGGCATTCCCATGGCCACCGATATCGCGTTCTGCGTCGGGGCGTTGGTGCTATTAGGAAAGCGTGTGCCGGCCGCACTTACCCTTTTTCTCGTTTCACTGGCCATCGTGGACGACCTGGCGGCCGTCGTCGAGGGAGAACGCCCGGATCGAGCACGGATCCAGATCGCAGTCGTGGGCGCCGGCGGAGAACCGCTCGAAGCGGCGGTGGACCGTCACCGCCACCTCGAAGGC
>CAZTYA010000057.1:0-8115 GCA_964617255.1 uncultured Syntrophales bacterium | reverse complement strand
GCTGTTTTCACTAATGCTTTTCAACTTCGCCGGCGTCCGCCGCCTTATTCCGTATGGCATTGTCGGATTTTTAATGTGGCTGGCCCTTCTTTCTTCCGGCATACATGCTGCTGTCTGCGGGGTGCTCCTGGCCTTTTGCCTGCCCGCACATTCCCGGCACGACACCCTTTCTTTTGCCGAACGGATGAAGCAGTTGGTGGGCGATTTCAAGGCATGCTGCCCCCCCACCACCAACGCATTGAAAAATATGGAACAGCACAGCTTACTCCTGCTGATGATGGAGGAAGTCCGTCTGACCGAGACCCCGCTGCAGAGGGTGCAGAACGCATTGCACATACCCACGTCCTTGATCGTGATTCCTTTATTTGCCTTTGCCAATGCCGGTATTGCCGTCTCACTTGACGAGTTGGTCCAGGTCCTCTCGAACAGTATTACTATCGGCATCTTACTGGGTCTTGTTTTGGGGAAGTTCCTGGGCATCACCGGCTTTTCCTGGATTGTTCTGAAAACAGGTTTTGCGAAACTGCCTGAGGGCATGAAAATGGTTCACCTTGCCGGTGGTGCTCTGTTGGCCGGGATTGGATTCACCATGTCCATTTTCATTGCGGAGCTTTCGTTCTCAGATAACGATGCGTACCTGAATACGGCAAAAGCGGCCATCATCCTGTCTTCTCTGCTTGCGGGAATTGTCGGCGTTATTTGGCTGGGGCTGTGTAATAAGTTTTTAAATAAAAGGTCAGCGAAGCAATAATACGCGAAAAAGAGGATAAATAGGACGGGAAGGATATTTTTAATTCATCATCCTTTTCAAAGAGCAGTATTTCGGGTTCCTTTGATCTCTCAAAGAGGTTCTCAGCACTTTTATCAACCTGGCCGTCATAAAAAGACAAAGTTTTCAGGGGTGACGAACTGAATACGCCGTATACGGCACACTTTCAACGAACGCTTTATTTTTTGTACTATTGAGCTCAGGTTGAAATAAGTCATCAATTCGCAATAGAATTTGTTTCCAGCGCCATTCAATTCGATAAGGAGGTTTATATGAAAGAATTAATGGTTTTTCACAGTGGCAATCCAGCCTGAATGTCCTGCAAAATGGCTATAGGTGTGGCTAGGGAGATGAAAGAAAAATACAGCAATCTGTTGGAATTGAAGATTTACACGACGGATTCAAAAGAGGCCGCGGCATATGATTTTAGAAGTGCCACGAATGTCTTGTTTGAGAAAGAAATGGTTCCTGTCGATATTGCAACTGATAGGAATAAAATGAATGCGTTTTTAGCATCACGATTGTAAGCTTTGAAAAAAAGAGAATACCATTAGCAAGTAGGGTGGGCCCTGCCCGCCACATTTTTTGGTCCAAACTCTATCCTTCATAGATAACTGTGCAACCCCGGCAGGTAGTTGACGCCCAGGTAGGTGAAGAGGACGGCGGCGAAACCGACCAGGGCCGTCACGGCCAGACGGCGTCCACGCCAGCCCTGGGCGTAGCGTCCGTGAAGGAGCACCGCGTAGATCAGCCAGGTGATGAGCGACCAGGTTTCTTTTGGGTCCCAGCTCCAGTAAGAGCCCCAGGCGTAATGCGCCCAGACGGAACCGGTGAAGATGCCCAGCGTAAGCAGGATAAAGCCGAGGAGTACGCTCTTGTAAATCAGTTCCTCCAACAGGCCTGCCTGCGGAATCAGGGTCAGGATTTTCGCCGTCCTTAAGCGGTCTTTTCCCAAGTCACCGATCAGGAAAAGGATGCCCGTGCCGAAGGCCGTCGTGAAGGCGGCGTAACCCATAAAGCACGTCAGAACGTGGCTTGTCAGCCAGTTGCTCTGGAGGGCCGGAATGAGGGGTTGGATGCGGGTGTTCATATCCGGCGAAAGGGAGGCGAAGGCCAGGCACAGAAACGCCACCGGCACCACAAACAGACCAAGAATGCGTGTTCGGGTCCGCCACTCCATGATGAGGTATAAAAGGATGATCGTCCAGGAGAAGAAGATCAGGGATTCGTAGAAGTTGGTCAGGGGCGGGTGATCGTAGCCGACGGCATAGGCCGCTTTCCACCGCAGAAGAAGCGCCACCGTGTGGGCGATGAAACCCGCCGCCAGGGCGCCGGTTCCAAGGAGGCCGACAGACGGTTTTCCGCTGACCAGATGGACCAGATAGGCGAGGAAGCCCCCCAGATAGATAAAGGTGACAATACTCAAAATTTGGGTGTCGGCCATGCCCGTCTCCTTATTAATAAAGCTTGCAGCTCCGCTATTTCTTTAAAGTCTCAGGTAATCCGGTTTTTATTTTATCTGCGATATCGGTTATTTCCTTCTGCAGCCCAGCCGGGTCGCGGCGGCTGCGTCCGGAGATTCGGACGGCCGTATCCTTCCCCGTCATACCGACCGCCACCCATACCTGCCGCTCGGGATACAGGAAAACCATCATGAAACCCATAATCATCAGGACCGCCCCCAGACCGACCCAGAACACCCCCGGTTCCTGCATCACCTGCAGACCCGTGTAATAGCGGTTCTGAATGCCGTCAAGGGTAAAGATATAAGGTGAGAATAACGCCGGATTCAGGACGGGCATGGTGTCAAACACATCGGGGTAAGTTTGCCTCAGGGTGTCGATATGCTGGAAAATCCAGAATTGCCTTTCCCCCTGGGGTGAGTGGATGCGGAGTTTGGCACCAGGACCCATGTTCATGAAATTCTCCTCCACCCGGATGACTTCAAAGACGGCGTGGCCGTCCGGCAGGCGGTAGGTTTGTCCCGCTGTGGTAAGGACCGGCTCGGATTTCTTTCCGTCCGGCAGACGGGTGTAATGGAGCATCACAGCAGGGATTTCACCGTAGCTGGCCTGATAAAAACGGAGGCCGGCAAAGGTTGTCGGGTGATTGACCAGGATGGCACTCTGCTGAACGGGACGCTCATCTTTGAGAAACGTCAGGTCGGAGCGGAACATCTTGGGCGCCCCGGTATCGTAGAAGGTCAGGGTGAACCGATCGCAACGGACGGAAAAGTCCAGTTTCCGGACGCCCCGGCCGCCTTCCAGATACAGGAGATTTTCCGCCGACCCTTCAGCGATCTGCATGCTCCCCTTGAGGCTGAAAAAGGCATCCAGGACCGCTCCCAGTAAAATGAGAAGGATGCTGGCGTGGATCAGGTACACGCCGTAGACGGACAGAAGGCCCTTTTCTCCCCGGAATACCGTCTCGTTTTTCTGCTCAGACCGGGCCAGGCGCCGGAACCGGCTCGTCAGAATCCCGTCTATCCGCTGCGTTTCATCGGAATAACTGCCCGATAACACAAAAGATACGATTGTTTCTCCGGAAGGGAAGGCGATCCTATTGCCGTCGTTCGGTCCGCCGGGTTGTCCCGGTGCCGGTTTGGCCAGGAGCCGATACCACGTGCAGAAGATGAGGTTCAGGGCCAGCAGCGCCGTCAGGATGGCAAACCAGAACGAATGGAAAATGTCGTCAAATTGAAGGGTTTTCAAAATGGAGAAAAGGCCAGAAGGGGATTCACTCCCGTGCGGCATGGGTCCCTGGGGCACCAGAGTACCGACGGCGGAAAGAACGGCAAAACAGATGAGAATAATGATGGTGGTTTTGACTGAACAGAGGATCTTTCTGATTTTCCCGAAAAGCACAAAGGCCTCCTATCACCGCATATTATGGGTTTCTTTTACTATATTTTGGGGAAGGACACCAGAGCTTACCCGCCTATGATGAGCACCTTGGCCCCCCGGACCTTTCCTGATTTGAGTTCGCCAAGCGCCCGGTTGGCTTCCGCCAACGGGTAGGTCATGTACTGGGGCCGGATAGCGATCTGCTCGGCAATATGAAGAAATTCGGAAATATCCCGGCGGGTGACGTTTGCCACGCTCTTGATCTCTTTTTCCAGCCAGAGCTGGGACGGGTAATCCCAGGTCAGAAGACTTTCCTTGCCCCCTTCTTCCTTGCGGATGGCGTTGACGACCAGACGGCCCCCGTGCTCCAGGTGTTTCATGGCCTCCATGATCGGCTTCCAGGCGGGGGTCGTGTCGATGATCGCGTGGAGCTTTTCCGGTGGGGTATCCATGGTGTAGCCGGACCACACCGCCCCCAGTTCGCGGGCGAATGCCTGCTCCGTCCGGCTGCGCGCGAAGACAAAGACCCGGGAGTCGGGGTAAAGGAAGCGGGTCATCTTAAGGACCAGATGGGCCGAGGCGCCGAAACCGGTCAGTCCCAGATTCTGGCCGTTTTCGAGATTTGTCAGGCGGAGTGACCGGTAGCCGATGGCCCCGGCACACAGCAGCGGTGCCGCCTCTGCATCGGTAAAGGACTCCGGAATCCGGTAAGCGGAATCCTCCGGGATACTCGTGTATTCGGCGTACCCGCCTGCCGCGTCCCGGCCCGTGGCTTTGAATTGCGAACAGAGATTTTCCAGGCCCCTTTGACAGAAGGAGCAGGTCCCGCAGGCGGAATGAATCCAGCCGATGCCGATGCGGTCGCCGATTTTCCACTTTGTCACATTTTCTCCCAACGCTGTTACCCGACCCACGATCTGGTGGCCGAGGATCATGGGCAGCCGGGCGGGCGGGGTGCGCCCCTCGATTTCATCCAGCTCTGTATGGCAGACGCCGCAGACGGACACGGCAATCAGAATTTCGCCCCGGCCGGGGATGGGCTCCGGGATCTCCGCACACGTCAGGGGTGACGGATTGTCCTTTAGGGACGCGGTTTGGTGGAGCAGCATGGCTTTCATGGGCCGACCTCCGGTTAAAAAGTCATGAGGGACTGCCAGCGTTCCCATTCCGTGGCGTAGGGAAGCCCCTCGTTTTTCAGGATGGCGATGATTTTTTCATCGTTGAAACGCAGATACGGGTTGATCCTGAATTCATCGGCCAGGGTTGAATAGACGTGTTCGGAATCGTAGTTTTGGAGAAACCGGTTCAGGTACGGGTTATCCGGCTCCAGTTGACGTGCGAAGTATATGGAATCCTTGACGTAATCATGACCGGCGTAGATGATCGTCTCCGGCGGCAGGGCCATGAGCTTTTTTATGGACTGGTAGAAGAGGTCGCTCCGACCGGAAAAGCAGTTGCCGATGGTGCCGTTAAACAGGGTATCGCCGGAAATCAGGACGTTACCCAGATGAAAACACAGGGAATCTTCCGAATGACCCGGCGTCGGATAGATCAGAATGGGCTCGTTGTCCAGAAAGATCTTTCCCATATCGGCCAGGTCCCGGCAGCCGATATGCTGCGCCGGATAGTGCTGCAGCAGGAATTCGTTTCCGGCCGTGTGATCGTAATGCCTGTGGGTGTTGACGACGTAGAACAGGGCAAGCCCTTGCTCTGCCAGGAAGCGGCCGATCTCGTCCACGGCGCCGCCGTCGACTGCCATGGCGGACTGGGGCCCGTAGACCAGGTAGGCGAGATTATCTGCAGAGTAGCGGAATTGGGCTACAGCAAGCATCAGCAGGAAGATCCTTTCCTGAAAAGGGTATGGGGAGGCTATAGCATAAGGAAAGGGGAAAGGGAAGGCAGGAGGCAGGAGGCAGGAGGCAGGAGGCAGGAGGAAACCCTCCATATCTAAAGGGGGTGATTGAGATTGCCCTGCCTGAGCTGTACAGCAGTCAACTAACTGAAATAATGAAGAGATTCAATTCTGTTTTCTGACTTCTGTTTTCTGACTTCTGTACTAAAATTTTCTCTGGTCAATTTATTTGAATTTGTATATAAACCACAGGAATTGCTTGAAGAACCTTTTTCAGCAATTCATTATTTTTTTGAGGATGAAAGCGCATCATGAGATTCGACATTGCCAAAGGTGGAAGCGGATTAAGTTACGAAATCAGGCGTATTGTGGCCGTCGCCAACAAGCTCAAGGAATACGGGGTTGAAGTCGTCTGGGAAAATATCGGCGATCCGATCCAGAAGGGGGAAAAAATCCCCGAATGGATGAAGGAGGTCTTGAGCGAAATTTTACATGAGGATGCCTCGTATGCCTACTCGCCGACGCGGGGAATGAACGAGACCCGGGATTTTCTCGCCGAGCGCGTCAACAGGCGCGGCGGTGCGCAGATTACCTCCGATGATATTCTGTTCTTCAACGGTCTGGGCGACGCGATTGCCCGGGCCTACAACGCCATCCGGGTGGATGCCCGCATTATCATGCCGGAACCGACCTATTCCACCCACCTTCTGGCGGAAGTGCTCCATGCGTCGTTTCCCCCGAACACATACCGGATGAACCCCTACAACAAGTGGACCCCTGATCTCCGGGAACTGGAACAGAAAGTGAAGAGTCACAGTTCGATCGTGGGGATTTTGGTCATCAATCCGGACAACCCGACCGGGTTCGTTTATCCGGAAGAGACCCTCCGGCAGATTGTCGCCATCGCCAAAGAGTACGAATGTTTTGTCATTGCCGACGAAACGTATCAGAATATTGTCTATAACGGTAAAAAAACGACCTTGTTGTGTGATGTGATCGGTGATGTGCCGGGTATCAGCATGAAGGGCATTTCCAAGGAATTCCCCTGGCCGGGTTCGCGCTGCGGTTGGATGGAGGTGTATAATGCCCACCGGGACGAGGTTTTTAATCGCTACGCCAATGCGATCCTGACCCAGAAGATGTCCGAGGTTTGCTCGACCACCTTGCCCCAGATTTCGATACCACGGATCATGACGCACCCGGAATACAGCAAGTATCTGGAATCAAGGGTCCGTCATTACGAGAAGCTCTCGAACATCGCCTATAATATATTAAAGGATGTGCCCTTCCTGATCGTCAACCGCACCAACGGCGCCTTTTATATGACGGCGGTTTTCAACGAATCGGTTCTGAATGACAAACAGTCTCTGGCCATCGAGCATCCTGAGATCAGGCAGTATATCGAAGCCCTGGCGGACGACAAGATCCCGCTGGACAAACGCTTTGTTTATTATCTCCTGGGTGCCACCGGTATCTGCGTCGTGCCCTTGACGTCCTTTTTTACATCCGTTCCGGGATTCCGTATGACGTTATTAGAGAAGGATGTGGACAAATTTGAGCACAACGTCACGATGATCGCACAGAGCATCGTAAAATATATCGAATCTGCCCGGTAATTGTCCGTAATCACAACATTTCTGGTTGTGTGATTCAATCTTTTTTGCATGTCGGGATGGCCTTTTTTAAAAGGCCATCTTTTATTTTCTTCTCTTTAAGGGAGAAAATCCTGATTCCGCAGGTGGAAAATCCTTATTTGGCGCGGCGAAAATAGATTTTTTGCATGGTTTTTCCCTTGACATGCCTGATGGAAATACGGTAATTAGCATTTGCAACGGCTTTCCAAGTAAAGCGAGCCGGGCAGCGTTCTTGTTTGAAACAATTGACGACCAACATTCGGATGCTGTATCGTTCAGGGGAATTGTGAAAAGATGATTCACAGATCAAGTGTTTCAAGAGCAAGCAGGGCATGTCACATCGCATCAACGTCTAACATGCTTTATTTCAAAGCATGGCCGCAATATAGCAATAAGCAAAAATTAGATTTCTCCTCAAGTAAGACAACAAACACAAAAGCCATTTTCTAATACCTGGGAAATGGCTTTTTCTGTTTATTGGCATAGTCATATTGCAATGGGAGGAGGTGAATTCGTTAGGTTACAGGGGGGGGTGAGGTACAGCCTTTCGGCTTTACCCGTGGTCCGGATTATTATCGAACAAACTGATTTAGCGTGGCTTAATACCATAAGGAGGTTATTGTATGAGCAGTCGTATTTTGCCAGAATTTGATCTGCTGGTACCCCAGAGCATTCCTGAAGCTGTAGAGATGCTGAGCAAATATCAAAACAAAGCAGCGGTTATGGCCGGCGGTACCGATCTTCTGGTGCTGATGAAGGCGGGGCTCAAATCGGATTATGTTATGGCTTTGGATGAAGTTTCAGGCCTGGATTATCTGATTTACGATCCGACCGATGGTCTGAGAATCGGGGCGATGGCCAAACTGGCGCAGGTCGTGGACAGCGATATCGTCAGAACGAACTATCCTGCTCTGTGGCAGTCGGCCTGCGTGAACGGGACACCCCAGACGCGCAACAAGGCAACGGTCGTTGGCAACATTTTAAGAGCGTCACCGGCGGGTGACTGCTGCGCGGCCG
>CAZTYA010000056.1:0-9274 GCA_964617255.1 uncultured Syntrophales bacterium | reverse complement strand
GACGTTGGGTATACTGTCCTGCCAGGATTCGGGATTGTTCATCACCCGGTCCATGGCCTCCCGGACTTTTTGCGCGTCTTTCCAATGTATAAGTTGCCACCAATACTCAGAATTCATCAAGAATTCATCAGGCTTGTAACCCAACATGGTAAAATAATTTGGACTGGCGTAACCGGTTGCCTGAACGATATCCCAGTCCCAGATCGCATCCTGGGTCGCCTGAAGTGACAGGAACAATCTTTCCTCGTTCTCCCGGAGCTGCTTTTCAACACGTCGCCGCGTTAAAATCGATTGCAGGTTGTTGACGACAAGCTGAGTTTGAAACACATCTTCATCGTCATATTCCTCCGATTTGTTACCGACCCCCAGAATGAAGCGCACCTTGCCCTGCTCGATCACGGGAATTCCCATAAAGCGGAGAATGGGATTATGCCCCGGAGGCAAACCCTTCCGGTTCGGTGCTTGGGAAAAGTCATTGTGGACAACCGGACGTTTCAAGTGAAGGCAATCCGCCCAGTTGCCGGCCTGGTCAATGGGATAATGAGTTTCATGAGACGCCGTACAGTGCTGAAGTGCCTTCTCATGGCAACAGGCCGGAATCACAGACTGCTGATCTTCCGACACCAGGTGGAGAAAACCGATATCGCTTTTGGTAAGGCGAACGACTTCGTCCAGAATATATCGATAAAGAGCTTCGTCGGTAAAATCACAGGATTTTTCTTGAAGCCCCAAGAGAAAATCCTTCCAGGCGAGTTTTTTTGGGATAGTTATATCAGAGTTCTTATGGGGAGACTGACCACCCTGAAGAGACGCAAGGTGTTCTCTTAACGATTTAATCTCATCAATAAGTTGTTTCTTTGTCTTTTTTTCGTCCAACATAAAATATCGAACTTTCTTCTCTTGAATCTTACAACCATCATATTCCCCCCGGTGATGGACGCTTGCTTGTGGACTTACTTTACAGAACGCACCAAACGTAATAAAAAAGTCTCTTTGGGTACAATACCGTCCTCAATATAAAATCCTCTTTATTTAAGGCATGTTATGAAATGTGCAATCGAGCATCGCAAGATATAAAATCCTGCGTGTGTTCTAGCAACATATGTACCAAATAGATAACAATTCGGGTTCTATCTTTTCCATGAATCGCTTGCCACCGAAGGATCAGAGAAAAGCCGCCCAGCAAAGCGATTCATCCCGGTAAAAAAATCGTCTGATGTGAAAAATATGTTGACAGCTTATTTGAGATCCTGTAATGGGACCAAAAAGGTCTTGTTGAGGTGTTGGCAATGCTTCATTTGACAAGAAAAGGCGATTACGCGATTCGCGGCATGGTCTATCTGGCCGGAAAACCGGAAGGACAGATCTCGTTGATCAGCGAAATTGCCTCCAGCGTTGATGTGCCTCAAGCCCTTTTGGCCAAGATCTTTCAGCAGTTCAGTAAATCCGGTCTGGTCAAATCCTACCGGGGGACGGGCGGCGGCTTTATGCTGGGAAAAGCTCCGGACAAAATTAACCTGCTGGACATCGTCGAAGCGGTGGAAGGGCCTATCGTGTTGAACCGCTGCCTCATCGACGAAGGCGCCTGTGACCGGGACGCTTTTTGTACGGTTCATCCCGTCTGGAAGGATGTTCAGGAAAAAATGAAGGCCGTTTTGAGCGGGGTCACGTTGAAGGACCTGGCGGGTAAGTAAAATTTTTTACCTTAGTTAAAGACCATAATGATCCTTTTGGTATTTTTGACCTTGCCCCATGACGGGATTTTTAAAAAAACTTTCACGGCAATGTAAGAAACCCTTTTCAGGGAACATAAAAACGATTGTTTCATTGCAATTAAATATCAGCCAAAAATGAAAGGAGATCTGAAAATGAAAAAGTTTGTCTGTACGATTTGCGGTTACATCTATGAAGGAACGGCTGCCCCTGAAAACTGTCCTCAGTGCAAAGCCCCCGCGTCCAAATTTCAGGAACAAGAAGCGGGTGAATTGACCTGGGCCGATGAACACTTTATCGGTGTCGCCAAGGATGTCGATCCCAAGATCCTGGAAGGCCTGCGCATGAATTTCACCGGCGAATGCACCGAAGTCGGTATGTATCTGGCCATGAGCCGCCAGGCCGAGCGGGAAGGTTATATTGAAGTGGCCGAGGCTTACAAGCGCATCGCCTTCGAGGAAGCGGACCACGCGGCCAAGTTTGCAGAATTGCTGGGCGAGGTCGTATGGGCCGACACAAAAACCAATCTCCAGCGGCGTCTGGAAGCGGAAAATGGCGCCTGCAAAGGGAAAAAAGAACTTGCCGTTATGGCCAAGCAGCAGAATCTGGATGCCATCCACGATACGGTACACGAAATGTGCAAGGACGAAGCACGACACGGCAAAGTTTTTCAGGGCCTGTTGAAGCGTTATTTTGCGTGAAATAGAATATACAGAGCCGTTTTTAAAGCTGTAAATCAATAACATCTCCACATCTTCCCCAAGGGCCGCCTCTTCTCCCCTGAGGCGGCCCAGCCCTCCTTAACGCTATATTTATTTACGGGTGATCCAAACAGCGTTTTCGTTGACCATGGGGATCAATCCTCGAGTCAGCTTTAATGCATGCTCGGTATTTCTTTCTCCTGATTTAAGACTGATCCGCAACCCGTCTGGTACTTTTCGCTTTTCTCATGGAAACTTAGGGACATATCTGCTAAGACTACCGCCCAAATAAATGAGTGAGGTGAATCCTTTGCGTATCCTCGGTCTTGATTACGGTGAAAAGAGAATCGGCGTTGCCGTGAGCGATGAACTGGGCCTGACCGCCCAGGGGGTTGCCACCATTGTCCGCAAGAATAACAAACAGGTCATGGAAGAATTGAAGCAAGCGATCAACCGTTATCAGGTGGAACGTATTGTCATCGGCTATCCCCTTCGTCTGGACGGATCGGCAGGGATTCAATGTGATAAGGTCAATCATTTTGGGCGTTACATCGAAACCGTTTTCGGGCTGCCGGTTATCTTATGGGACGAAACCCTCTCGACCAAAGAAGCGGAAGGCATCCTGCAAGAGGCCCAAATCCATTGGGAAAAACGACGTCAAATCGTGGATAAATTGGCTGCAACATTGATCTTACAGGGTTACCTTGATCATTTGTCGCGGAAAGCCTCTTAACAGGAAAACCACACCGGTTATGAAAACCTTTTACTCAAAAAAAGTCCTGTTCATCAGTGCCGCCTTTATCTTCATCATTGCCTTGTCATTGTCTTTTTTCTTCGATATTAAGCACCCCCCTGTCCCGGGGCGAAATCAAACCGTACTGGTCGACATACATCGAGGGGAACGCTTTCTCACGATTGTTGACACCCTTCAGAGCAAAGGCGTTATCCGCAACAGGCTGTCTTTTTATCTGCTGGCCCTTGTTAAAGGCGACGCACATCACATCAAGGCGGGCGAATATGAGTTCCCCCCGGGGATTTCCCCATCCGCGATTCTGGACAAGCTCGTCAAGGGTGATATCAAGCGTTACCGTGTCACGATTCCGGAAGATCTAACCGTGCAGGAGATCGCCAATCGTCTCGCTCAGTGCGGTCTGATAGATCCGAAATATTTTTTAGACCTATCCAAGGATGCGGCATTTTTATCAGCTCTTGGCATTGAAGGAGATACAATTGAGGGCTATTTGTACCCGGAAACATATTACTTTGACCGCTCCATGGGTGCACGGGAAATTATGATCCGCATGGTGGCCGAATTCTGGAAACACATTACACCAGCCATGAAGAAACGTGCACAGACTCTGGGTTTTACCCTTCAGGAATGGGTGACCCTGGCCTCAATCATTGGAAAGGAAACCGGCTATGGCGAAGAAAAGGCTTTGATTTCTGCCGTGTTCCATAATCGCTTAAAAAAGGGGATGAAACTTCAGAGCGATCCTACGGCGGTGTATAATCTTAAAAATTTTAACGGTCCCATCAAGCGTCGACATCTCGACATGGCATCAAGCCACAACACTTATCAAATAGAAGGCTTGCCTCCGAGCCCCATTTCCAATCCCGGACTGGACTCCCTGCAGGCCGCCCTCTACCCGGCCACGGTCAACTATCTCTACTTCGTCTCCAGAAACAACGGCACCCACTTTTTCTCCACCAATTATATCTCCCACCATCAGGCAGTAAAAAAATACCAAGTCAACGGAAAAAAAGAATAAATTTCCGCTTGACAAACCCCAATTACCCCTCTATATTCGGAGCCAAGTGGAGGAAAGTGGCTTATCGTGGAGGATGTTGGAGATGTCCGTTTTCAGAGGTCAGTACAATCATACCATTGATGACAAGGGAAGAATCATCTTTCCGGCCAAGTATCGCGAGATCTTCGCCGAAAAGTACGATAACCAACTCGTCATCACCAACTGGGACGGTTATCTCATTGTCTTTCCCTTCAAGGAATGGAACGTCATTGAAGAGAAAATGTCACAGCAATCAATACTAAAGAAAGAAGTCCGCGCTTTCAATCGTTTTTTTATGTCGGCGGCCGTACACTGCACCCTCGACGGTCAGGGCCGGGTTTTAATCCCCCAGAATCTCAGGGAATACGCCCATTTGGACAAAGATATCGTCTTGGCCGGCATGCTGAAAAACATCGAAATCTGGAATAAGGAACGTTTCGACGATGAAATGAAGGATACGGGAGGCAATCTCGAATCCTATGAGAAGTGCATGGTGGACTTAGGTATTTAATAAGGAAGGCGGATGCATGGGTCCCTATCACACGCCGGTTTTGCTCGAAGAGGCAATCTCCAGCCTCCGCTGTAAATCCGGCGGGATTTACGTCGACGGAACGGTCGGCGGGGGGGGGCATGCCCGATGCATCTTGGAAACCACGGGACCGGATGGTCTTTTAATCGGCTTGGACAGGGATGATGACGCGCTTCGGGAATCGGAGAAAAACCTGGTCTCTTTCGGAACGAGAAAGATTCTGAGGAAGGCGAACTTCTCCCAAATTTCCGAAATCCTGACCGATCTTGGCATCTCTAAAGTAGACGGTATTCTTCTTGATCTTGGCGTATCGTCTCATCAACTGGACACCCCGGAACGTGGGTTCAGTTTTACTCCGGTTGATTCCCTGCTGGATATGAGAATGGATCAGGATCAGAAAAGTGGGGCTTACGAATTCATCAATCAGACATCCGAGAAAGAGTTGAGTAAAGTGATCTGGGAATACGGGGAAGAAATCATGGCCAAGAGAATCGCCCGCGCCATTGTAAGGGCAAGAAGAACCAGCCCGATCATGACGACTGCATCTTTGAGCGACATTGTGGTCCAGGCCCTTCCTCCCGACCAGCGTAACCGCAAGATTCACCCGGCAACAAAAACGTTTCAGGCCATCCGCATCCGGGTCAACGATGAACTGGACAGTCTGGAGCAGGGTATCTCCTCCGGTATAGATAAATTGAAAGAGGGGGGGCGCTTTTCCATCATCTCCTTCCAATCCCTGGAAGACAGGATTGTGAAAAACGCCTTTCGACTCTGGTCAAAGAATTGCGTCTGTCCTCCCGGCGTACCGATTTGCGCCTGTGGACACCAACCCAAATTGAAAGTCCTGACGGCAAAACCCGTAAAACCCACGGCAACGGAAATTAAGATGAATCCCCGGGCCCGGAGCGCCCGTTTGAGAACGGCGGAAAGGATTTAGCATGGCAAAAGATCTGGTCATCGAATCCACAGAGGCCCTTAAGGATGAATCCGAATCAGGATATGCCCTGACCAGTCTCGGATATTCCCCATTTATCTTCATGGCCGTGGTCATCATGGCTGTTGCCATCCTGTATGTCTGGTCCCACAACTACATGACAGCACTGGAATATAAAGTTGCCAGTGAAATCAGCAAAAAGGAAACCCTGCTGGAAGCACAGAAGAAGTTGCGTGTCGAACTGGCGACCATGAGATCGCCCCAAAGGATTGCCTCCATTGCCATGGAGAAATTACAGATGACCTATCCTGACCGGGAGCAGGTTGTTTTTCTTAAAGATCCGGGGCATGCCAAATGAATACCGAATCCATCAAGTGGTTAAAATTCAGGCTCTGCACGATTCTGGTCTTTTTTCTCATTCTCTTTATTGCCCTCATCTCTCGGGCATTTCAGTTGCAAATCCTTTCCGGAAAAGAGCTGAAATCCATTGCCCAAAGGCAGCACATGAAAACGCTCCAGATGTTGCCGGAGAGAGGCATTATTTTCGACCGGAATGGAGAAAAGCTCGCCGCCAGCGTCCAGATGGATTCCATCTGCGCTGATCCGTCCAAGATCAAAAAGCCGCAAATTTTCGCCGCGCAAATGGCCGGATTGCTTAAAGTGGACAAAGCGCTCATCTTGAAAAGGATTTCCGGAAAAAAGAACTTCTGCTGGATTGCCCGGCGTGTCGGTCCCGAGCAGGCCAAAGCGATTGAATCACTCAACAACGAAGCCATCTTCATTGTCAAGGAACCCCAGCGACTGTATCCCAATGGGGAACTGGCCGGGCAAATCCTCGGTTTCGTTGGTACGGAATCCAACGGCCTGGAGGGCCTGGAAACCCGCTATGACCGTTTTCTGAAAGGTACAGAACAAAAACTGGTCTGGGCAAGGGATGCCAAGGGAAAATGGCTTTATCCCCGGGTGGAAACCGTTGCCATGACCAAAGACACGGCTCACAATATCGTGCTCACGATTGACAGCCGCATCCAGTATCTGGTGGAAACCCAGTTGAAAGCCGCCGTCCAGGAAAAGGGCGCCAAGGGAGGTTATGCCATTGCCATGAATCCCCGGACGGGAGAAATCCTGGCGCTGGCCAACCAACCCACATTCAATCCCAATTTTTATACCAAAGCGGCACCTGGGCATGCTAAGAATAAAGCCATTGCAGATGTTTTCGATCCCGGTTCCACTTTTAAGCCTTTTCTGATTGCTGCCGCACTGGAGGAAAAAGTGGTCCGCCAAAACGACCGTGTGTTTTGCGAAAACGGTCACTACCAGGTTGCCGACCGGGTGTTTCACGAAGCCCAGCGTAAACGTCACGGGTCTCTGACCATCCGCGAGGTTGTCAAGTATTCGAGTAACATCGGCTGTGTCAAGGTATCGGAGAAGCTGGGAAAAGAGAGATTCTATCGGTATATTAGAGATTTCGGTTTCGGATCCAAGACCGGAATCGATCTCACCGGAGAAGCCTCAGGCCTGCTTCGGCCTGTTTCCAACTGGACCCGTGTGGATACATCGACCATTGCTTTCGGTCAGGGCATCTCCGTCACCGCCATTCAATTGCTGACCGCCCTTTCCGCCATCGCCAATAACGGCGTCCTGATGAAGCCCTATATAGTCCGGGCGCTGGTTGATAAAAAGGGCCGGGTAGTTGAGCAGTTCTCTCCGACAATCGTCCGCAATGTTGTGTCACCGGCAACTGCGAAAACCATGACCTCCATTCTGACGGGTGTTGTACAGGATGAGGACGGCACGGGCAAGAACGCCCGGATCAGGCATTTGATGGTCGCCGGCAAGACGGGCACCTCTCAGAAATTCGATTTCAGCCGCGGCGTCTACTCTTCGGACAGGGTACGGACCTCATTTATGGGCTTTTTCCCGGCGGAAAATCCCCAGATCGCCATTCTGGTAACTCTCGATGAACCACAGCGGGACAAGTGGGGCGGCGTCGCGGCAGCACCGGTATTCAAAAATATCGGTGAACAGATGCTGACCTGCTTTAAGTCCTATATTAAGGACCCCTCCCTGTTCATTCCGGAGGAAAATATCTTCCCCGAACCGCCGAAAGTTAAGCTTGTTTCCGCAACACAGATCGTTCCGGAAACCACAGGGCAGTTAGAAGTCATGGATATTGAAGACGAATCAACCATACCGAATTTTCAGGGCATGACCGTGAGAGAGGCCTTGAAGAAATCAAGAGAAAGAGGTATTGAGTTGAAAATTGACGGATCGGGCTGGGCGGTTTCGCAGGTTCCGCAAGCCGGTGTGCCTATCCGTTCGCATCCATACTGCGTGGTTTCATTTAAGACGGAGCGTTAATCCGGAAACACCCGAAACCTTCGTCCAGGGACGAATAATGGCGGAAGGCAGTCATTCTTCCCGCAAATCCGATCCCGGACCAACCGATCCCAGAATTGCCGCAACACGGCCGCGGGATGAAAGACGGGCACCACCGATGCACCAGGATATGATACCTTTAAGGAAGGAAAATGGACATCTCAGAAGTCGTCAAAGATCTTCAGCTCGCCAGCACCACAGGAGCGCTTTCCGGAGAAGTATCATCTGTCTGCTACAATTCAAGATCCTGTGAAGAAAACAGTCTTTTCGTTGCCGTCTCCGGTCTGAGCACAGACGGACACAACTTCATCGACGATGCGATTCGGCGGGGGACCCGCTGGATCGTTCATGAAAAACCTTTCAGCCCTCCCGAACAGATTACCGCGTTGAAAGTTGACGACAGCCGGCGTGCCCTGGGTATCGCCGCCCGCAACTTTTATGGTCACCCCTCGTCCGAACTTTGTTTGATCGGTGTGACCGGTACAAACGGAAAAACAACCGTGACATATCTGCTGGAATCAATAGTGGCCGCAGCCGATCTCAGGCCGGGCGTGCTGGGGACGGTTAATTACCGTTTCGGCGGCCAGACCTTCCCGGCACCTAATACGACACCCGAATCGCTGGAATTTCAGAAGATCCTGCGGCAGATGGTCAACGCAGGGGTCACCCATTGCATCTCCGAAGTGTCCTCCCACGCCCTCGATCTGGGTCGGGTGGATGACTGTGATTTCGACGTGGCCGTTTTCACAAACCTCTCCCAGGACCACCTGGATTACCACCTCAGCATGGAGCGCTATTACGAGGCGAAACAGCGTTTCTTCCTCGAGCTGTTGCCCAAAAGTCACAAACACAATGCCTACGGGACGATTATCAATGGCGATGATCCCTGGGGTAAAAAGCTCATTGCCGCGTGCGGAGGCGCCGGATTGACCTTCGGCCTGGACAGCGGTTCCGATGTATGGGTCGAACAGTTCAACCTTTCCCTGGAGGGGATCGAAGCCCGTGTCAGGGTGCCGGGACAGATGCTGCGGATTACGTCGCCTTTAATCGGCCGCTTCAATCTTTACAATATCTTAACCGCAGCGGCCGCAGCTTTTGCCGTCGGGATTTGTCCGTCGGCAATTGAGCGGGGGGTTGCAAACATGAAGGGTGTTCCGGGACGAATGGAAAAGGTCAGTCGACCGGATGAACCGCATGTGGCTCAACAGCCGTCCCAAGGTCCTCATCGTGG
>CAZTYA010000055.1:0-9324 GCA_964617255.1 uncultured Syntrophales bacterium | reverse complement strand
CGGTTTCTGTGATTTCGCGCAGGAGACACGTTAACGCTTGTATACATATATGAAAGGAGAATAATGGTGAAAGTGGTTTTTACAACGACAGGAAATCAACTTGATTCTCCACTGGATAGTCGTTTCGGTCGCGCACCGAAATTTATCATTTATGATTTGGACGCAGAAACCTTTGAAATAATGGACAACCAACAAGGTGTGCATGCCTCCCAGGGTGCGGGCATTCAATCCGCGGAAGCCATTGCCCGCGCGGGAGCCAAGGCCCTGGTAACAGGGCATTGCGGCCCGAAGGCGTTTCATGTTTTGGCGGCTGCGGGCATTAAGATTTTCCCTTCGGATGCGGCAACCGTGGCTGAGGCTCTGGAGCAATACCGCCGGGGATCTCTTCCGGAGATTGGCGCGGCCGATGTGGCAGGGCATTGGTCTTAGATATTCAGGTCGGAAGGTGGCAAACGTCGGCAGGACCTTATGTGGTTTTTCCAGCGTGGCGGCAAAGATAGTCTTATATAATCATTTGGGATGGTAAATTCACTGAGGAGAAGGGAGATTTAAATGCGAAGAATCATCGTGATCGGCGGTTCGGCCGCCGGACCGAAGGCGGCGGCCAAAGCAAGGCGTCTTGATGAAGAGGCGGAAGTGATCATTATCCAAAAGGAAGCGGATCTCTCGATGGCTTCCTGCGGTTATCCTTATTATGTCGGGGGTTTTTTCGACGATCGGAATATGCTGCTGTGCACACCGACCGGAATCGTTCGCAATCCGACGTTTTACATGAATGCCAAAAAAGTCCAGGCGCGTGTTCAAACCGAGGCTGTTGCCATTGATCGCATGAATAAAAAAGTCACCTGCCGGGATCTGCGCACCGGGGAAACGGACGAACTGGCCTATGATGCGTTGATTCTCGCAACCGGCGCTACGCCCAATATGCCGCCCGTTCCGGGGACCGATCTGGAGGGCATCACGACGCTTCAGAGACTTCAGGACGCGGACTACTTGCGGAAAATCAGAGACGAGAAAAGAATTAAAAAGGCTGTGGTCATCGGCGGCGGGTTAATCGGTATCGAAACCTGTGAAGCGCTGCAGTTGGCCGGCATCGACATTACGGTGATCGAAATGATGCCTCAGCTCCTCACGTTTCTTGATTGGGAGATGGCCAAACTGGTGGAGAATCATGTCCGCAGCCAATCGGTTGACGTGATTACAAATTATGGGGTGGCGGCCTTTTTAGGGCAGAATGGCAAACTTGAAGGCGTGAAGCTCTCCAACGGAACGGAATTGTCGTGTGGATTGGCGGTCGTGGCGGTTGGTGTACGGCCGAATACCAAACTGGCCGCTGAGGCCGGGCTGGAGATCGGTGAGGTCGGAGGTATTAAGGTCAACGAGTACATGCAGACATCTGATCCGAATATCTATGCGGCCGGCGATTGTATTGAAATTACCAACCGCATCACTGGTGCGAAAGTACATGCGCCTTACGGTGATCTGGCCAATCTTGAGGGTCGCATTGCCGGAGAAAATGCCGTTCTGGGCAATACGGTTAAATTCCCAGGTACGATTCAGACAGGCATTTGTAAGATTTTTGAATATGCCGCCGGTGTAACCGGCCTGACGGAGCGCTCAGCAAAAAAAGCCGGCTTCGATGTTGTCACCGTGGTTAATTCAAGTCCCGATAAGCCCATATTCATGAACGGAAAGCTTCTCGTTACCAAGCTTGTTGTGGAAAAAGAAAGCGGCCGGATACTGGGAGCGCAGTGTGTCGGCCCGGGTGATGTGGCCAAACAGATTGCGCAGTGGGCCATGGCTATTTCCGGAAAACTCTGCGTGGAAGATATCGTGAATGCGGATTTGCCTTATGCACCGCCGTTTTCCCTGGCCATCGATCATTTCATTGCCACAGCGCATGTGATGCAGAACAAAATAAAGAATCGCATGCAAGGGCTGAGTGCCACGGAAGTGAAAGAAAAAATGGATGCGGGAGTCCCGCTCTTTATTTTAGACATCCGCGATGCCGTTGAATTCGAAGCCATGCGTCTGGGTATCGGAGAGATACTGATTCCGCTGGGGGCCTTGCGCAGACGGCTCAATGAACTCCCGACGGATAAAAATGCGGAAATCGTCTGTTATTGCAAAATATCTCTGAGAGGATATGAGGCGGCATTGGTCCTGGCGGCAAACGGCTGGAACAATGTCAAGGTTATGGAAGGGGGCATCATGGCCTGGCCTTATGCCCGAGAAAAGTAAGGGCGGTTAATTTGTCCTTGAACCGAGCAAGCCGGACACGGCGTGGAACTTCGGGTTGTTGTCATAATTGTAAGCGCCGTTCTGATATTAGCGTATTAAGGTCGCACAAGGGAGGTGCCGGATGATCCTTGCCGTAGCATCCGGAAAAGGAGGAACCGGGAAGACGACGGTTTCCGTCAATTTGGCGCGGGTATGGGGTTCCGATATCAGTCTTTTTGACTGTGACGTTGAAGAGCCTAATGCCCATCTGTTTTTGCCGGGGCAATTGACGACGGAGGAAATCATCACCATGCCCATCCCGCAGATCGAGGAAGCCCTCTGCGACGGTTGCGGTGAATGCGGCCGGTTCTGCGAATACCATGCGATCGCTTCCTTCGGTACGACGCCGTTGATATTTCCGGAGATGTGCCACGGTTGCGGCGGTTGTATGCGCATCTGTCCCAGACAGGCCATCCATGAGGTGGGCAAGCGGATAGGCACGGTCAGTGTACTGAATTCGGGCAATATCCGTTTGGTTCAGGGACGCCTGGACATCGGTGTCGCCACTGCACCGCAGCTTATCCGCAGTGTGAAATCGCGTCTGCGAAGCGGTGAACCGGCAATCCTTGATGCACCCCCCGGTACCTCATGTCCCGTGATCGCTGCGATCCGCGATACGGATCTGGTTGTGCTGGTTACGGAGCCCACGCCTTTTGGCCTCCATGACCTCAAGCTTGCTGTTGATATGGTGCGCGTGATCGGCATTCCCTTCGGGGTGATTGTGAACAGAATGGGTGTGGGTGATTATCGGGTTCACCGTTTTTGTAAAGAAGAGCATATTCCACTTCTGATGGAAATACCGGAAGACAGGCGGATCGCGGAAGTCTATTCACGAGGGGCATTGGTGGTCGAATCACTTCCGGAATATCGCCGGACCTTTGAAGATCTACGGCAAAAGATTTTGAATATGATGAAAGACAAGGAGCATGAAGAATGCCGACTTATGAGTATGAATGCGAATCCTGCAGCCTGAGATTTGAGCGCTGGCAGGGGATCAATGAAGCACCGGTTGTGCAGTGCCCGGAATGCAACGGAAAAGTTCACCGACTGATCAGTGGCGGCGCGGGATTTATCATGAAAGGCGCCGACAGCGGCGGCCTGGCTGAAAAAAGCGGTGGGTGTGCTTTTGAAGAAACGGGCAGGACCTGTTGTGGTCGCAATGAGCGGTGCGGACAATCCGCCTGCGGGAGTGAATGATGAGCGGCACTGAACTCAGACATGTTTACGGGCCGGTCATATCAAGACGTCTGGGAAGATCTCTGGGAGTTGATCTGGTGCCGCATAAAGTCTGCAGTTATGACTGCGTTTACTGTCAGCTCGGAACGACCACACACAAGACGCTGGAACGACGGGACTACATACCGGCGAAGGTGATTCTGACGGAGCTGCGGGAGAAGTTAACGCAGCACGCAGATGTGGATTTCATTACCATGGCCGGTTCCGGAGAACCGACCCTCAACCGTGTTATGAAAGAGGTGATCTGCGGTATCAAGGAAATGACGGCCATTCCCGTTGCGGTTTTAACCAACGGATCGTTATTGTGGATGACGGAGGTACAGGACGCGTTAATGAAAGCGGATATTGTCCTGCCTTCTTTAGATGCGGGAGATGAAGCGTTGTTCCAGTATGTAAACCGTCCTCACCCGGATCTTTCTTTTAACAGGATCGTCGAAGGGTTGGTCGATTTCACCCGGCGTTTTCCGGGTGAAGTCTGGCTTGAGGTTCTCTTGCTGGCAGGTGTAACGGGTGTCAATGCGGAGGTGAAAAAGATTGCCAAACTGGTGGAACGCATCGGCCCGGCGATAACCCATCTCAACACCGTCTGCCGTCCGCCGTCCGAAGGATTTGCCTGCCCGCTTTCCCTGGAACAGCTGTCCGCTCTGCAGGAAATTTTCCCGGGTAAGGTCGACATCATTATGGAAAAAGCTGATCAAGAAATCATGAAATCCGATATTCCCGAATCCAGAGAAGGCGACATTGTGGCGTTGCTCAGCAGACGACCCTGCACCTCATCCGAAGTGGCGAGTGGTCTGGGCATTCATCCGACAGAGGTCCTGAAGCGCATGGAAAGCCTGGTCGAGTCAGGAAAATTGAGACGAATACCGGCTGGAGGAAGGTATTTTTACGCGGTCGTCCGTTCCAAGAATGTGGCGTGAATCATGAAGGACGAAGAAAATCATCGTTTTAATGAAGATCCCAAGGCAATGGAGCGCTATGTCGAGTCCTGCCGCAAGGATTTCTGGCAGGCCGTTTTTCAGGTTGAACGGGATTATCTGTTAACGCATCTGTCAGGATGCCGTGACATTTTGAGTGTCGGCTGCGGTCCCGCGTTTATTGAAGGAGAATTGAGCAAACAGGGGTTCCGGGTGACCGGCCTTGATGTTTCCCGGGAAGCCTTAGGCCATGCACCGGATCAGATCCGAACCATTACGGCCGGGATCGAGGATGTAAATTTGCCGGAATCTTCATTTGATGCGGTCATTTATATCGTGTCCCTGCAGTTCATTGAAGACTACGGGAAAGCGCTGGCGAAAACAGCCTTGGTCCTGCGGCCCGGCGGCCGCATCATCGTCATGCTGTTGAATGCGGAATCAGCCTTTTTCAAGGGGAAAATATCTGATCCCGATTCTTATGTCCGCAAGATCCGGCACACGGATTTAAAGGCGATTGAGAAGACCATGGCGGAACATTTCCAGGTGCATGCGGAATACTTTATGGGCGTCCGCCAGGGAGAACTGTTTGAAAGTCATGATCCGATCTGGGCGGCGCTTTACATCATCACCGGAACAAAACCGCCGGAAACGGGAAAGGGTCGGGAAAAGTGAAGGAACTGGTTGTCATCAGCGGCAAGGGAGGTACGGGAAAAACCAGCCTGACGGCCTCGTTTGCCCGTCTGGCCGATCAGCCTGTCATTGCCGATTGTGATGTAGATGCGGCGGACCTGCATCTGGTTCTTCGTCCGCAGGTTAAGGAGCGTCACAATTTTTACAGCGGTCGGGAGGTGTTCATACGCCCGGAACACTGTATCGGTTGCGGTGTTTGTGCCGATGCCTGCCGCTTTGAAGCCATAAAAGAAATACAGAAACCGGGGCAGCAAACGCTTTTTACAGTAGATCCGATTTCCTGCGAAGGGTGCGGTGTCTGTGTCCGGATCTGTCCGGTCCAGGCTGTCGATTTCCTGGAGCGTCTCTGCGGTGAATGGATGGTTTCGGAAACCCCTTACGGTTCCATGGTGCATGCCCGGCTGGGTGTTGCCGCCGAAAATTCCGGCAAGCTGGTGTCTACGGTTCGTCGCGAGGCGGCACGCATTGCGGCGGAGGAACAGGGTAACATGATTATTGTGGACGGCCCCCCGGGAATCGGCTGTCCGGTGATTGCATCCATTACGGGAGCCAGTCAAGTTCTGGTGGTAACGGAGCCGACAGTGTCCGGGGAACATGACCTGGAAAGGGTCCTTTCTCTGGCAAGGCACTTCAGTATCCCAGCCGCCGTCTGTGTGAACAAGTGGGATTTGAATCCCCAAATGACGGAGCGCATTGAGAAACAGGCCGTTCTTTCAGGATCAGAGATTGCAGGGCGTATCCGTTATGACCGTTCGGTCACGCAGGCCCAGTTAAAGGCTCAGGCCGTCGTGGAAACCGAGGCTCCCTGCGTGGAAGATATTATAACTATATGGAATTATTTATCAAATAAAAAAGAAGTCAAATACGGATGAAGGGCAGCGTGTAATTTTTTATCTGCCTTATTTTATTAAGGCGGAGTCACACCCGGTCGATCGTCAACAAACAGATATGACGGATTGACAAGCAAGATTACAGAAATTAGTTTATATAGAAAGAGATTTTAAATTACACAGACGAACAGACAGTAAAGCAGGGTGGGTCGATAATCATGAAGGCCCATGGCGTTTTTGGAGAAACGAAGCAAACGTTCTTTGATAACACACCTGAAAAAACTGTTGTTCATTTTCTCCGGATCATCCCGTTCCACGTGCCTTGTTGCCGACCAGCCGCCGGTTGCTGTTGGCTTCCGTCCCCGATTCGCATCTGATCATGAGAGTGCCTTCACGATAAAACACATAGGTAATGGTGTGTTGTGGCGTTCCGCTGCTTCGCCAGTAGCAGTCGATTTTAACGGAAGATGTTATCGAAAGGAGGGATATGTCATGTTAGTATCAATTGGAGCAATACTCAACGTGCGCAAGATCCTCGGTTGGGGTGAAAGGGTCATGGAACTTCCCGAAGGATCCACCCTGGGAGACTGGTTGAAAGCGATTAAACTGCCGGAGAAGGGAAATGTCTATGAGTTGATGGTTGGGAAAGAAGGGCATCTTGACGCGCATTACAGAATGTACCTGGATGAGAAGCGTATCGGTGACGGCATGCTTGATGTGCCGATCAAGGATCACGACCGGCTTGTACTCATGGATGCGGTGACGCTGCCCAGTTTGAGTTTCTTGAATGACTGAGCTTTCCAAGAGGCGTTCGGCGGTGGCTGAAGGCGTACTCCCGGTTTGGCTTTTTGACCGGCTATGCTGTTTTGACGGAAGGTATTCACCCTGAAGTCATCGGTATTTCCAATGCGACAAACCGGACCGTCTTTCATAACCCCATAACCCGTCTGGGTGGTGGTCAATTTAACACCCTGCTCGGGTGGGGTATTGAGTGGACCTGTTATGTATCCGGAGCCATGGAGTCGGTGGCCAAGGTGAAGGTAAAGAAGCTGCCTCCGCCGAGATATTGAATGGCGCGGATTTATCATCAATCCTCTGTCTGACTGAAAATTACGTGCAGACAGGGGATTGCTTTTTTTAGCGTCGGAAATCCGGCTTGGTCGCAAATATGCGACCATATTTTGTTTGCTCAGAGGTCATTATTTATAACTGCTTGAGATCATGATGATTTGCTTGCCGGCACTAGAGAATTGGCTTGGCATGTATTTTGATCTTTATGGCACAGGACCTCTGGCATCTATTCGAATTCGCATGGAAGAGGCGGGGTACGAAAGAAAAATATCCGTTTTGACAGGGAGATAGGGAATTGATGGATGAAAAAGAATTGGAAAGGGCTGCGCAAGCGGTCAGAGATGCTCTGGAAGAGGGGATTCGGGATAAATATTCCGATGCGGTTTTGAAAAACTGGCTGGATCCGCACCATATGGGGCAGATAGATCGACCGGAAGGATACGGTAAAATGGTCGGCAGTTGTGGAGATGAAATGGAGTTCTTTCTGCGGGTGAGGGACGAGCAGATTGTCGATGTGCGGTTTGCGACAAGCGGCTGCATTACTTCTGTCGCGTCTGGGAACATGGGGGCGGAACTTGCCCATGGAAAAACGATCAGTGAGGCGCTCATGATTGAGGCGTCGGATATTCTGGATGGATTACAGGGACTGCCGCAGGAAGATGAGCATTGCGCTCAGTTGGCAACGGATACGATTAAAGAAGCTATTCGGGATTATTTTCTGACCCGGCGGGAGCCATGGCGGAGGGATTATTAAAATGTCTATTGCTGAGCAGGTAAAAAAGTACGTCAGAGAGCACTGTCCTGAAAGGCAGGTTGTCGATGTACGTATGGGTCTGGGTTATACCGGTGTTTGCCTGGAAGGGGATCGTTGCGGCGTGGCCTTCACCTTCAAGGAGGGCCTGTATCATGGATGTTCCGTCTTTACGGGAAAGCGTCCCCTGAAGGGAAAGTCGAGTCATGAGATCGTGGAGTGCTTCGGATCTCCTTCCCTGCTTGAATCGGCTTTGGGACTGAGCGCGGTCAATGCCCTGGTCAACGATGTGTCGGCTCAGCAGGCCGGTGGTGATATACTGAACATGCTACAGCTGAAAGCGGAAGACCGGGTTGGGATGGTCGGGTACTTTGGACCCCTGGTGAATCCCATCCGGAAGCTGGTGCGGGAACTGGTCATTTTCGAAATCGATGAAGACCGGGAGGCGGGGGTATTGCCTGCCACGCATGCTTATGAAGAACTGCCCGGCTGCGACATTGCCGTGATTACCTCCACGTCTTTGATCAACGGAACCGCTGATGGGCTGATTGAGGCGGCGAAAAATTGCCGCGAGGTGGTGCTCCTGGGCGCATCAACCCCCTTTATCCCTGAAATATTTAAACCTTTGGGCGTAACATTTCTCTCAGGAGTCATCGTCGTCGATGTTGCGTCTGTCATGCAGACGATCAGCGAGGGCGGCGGCATGGCATATTTCGGTGCAGCCGTCCGTAAAAATACCCTGCGCCTAAACCCTTGACATGATGGATGATTAAAAAAGGGGGCTGAGTCAGCCCCCTTTTTTGTTTTTTGAGAAAGACTTCGCTGATCGTGTCGCTTATAAAAGGGGGTATTCCCGCTCACTGTGACTCAGTTTCAAACGCACCAGCATTTCCGCTGTCTTGAAGGCTATTGCCTGGGAATCGACAAAAACAGCGTTCAGCCGGGATGATAATCTTTCCAACGCGCCGGGCTTGACAAAAAGGTTAAGCAGGGTAAAAGCTACGACGATTATCTGGGCGCCTTCTTCTTCGATTTGTTTTGCTGCGATTTCCGCGATTTCCTCCTCCAGTTCTTCCGGGGTATAGGGCAGACTATCCATGGGAACGGAAAATGGCCGTTTCAGAGGCCGCATGGAGGTCAATCTGCTTTCACAATCGGCCAGTTTGATGGCTCGGAGAAAGGTGGGGTTGATTTTTTCGTTAACGCTGATTACCGCATACTTGCCGCCCAACTGATAAACAAGGTGATAGGTCGCCGAAGCGGCTCCGACCACCGGAATCCGGACTGCGCTCCGCGCAGCCACCAGAGAGAAGTCACAGGTGCCGTCCAGAATGATCGCATCGAATCCCTGATTTTCGATTTTCTGGGCCAGCGCCACGGTTGAAGGGGCCTTCAAATCCAGATCGGCTGCGACGGCGATTTTACCTTCCTCGACGGCAAAAACCTCCAGGGTTGTTCCCGGTTCGGCATAGGTCAGCATATCTGCCTTCATTGCCGTCTTTGCTTCCTCTGGCAGCGCGCCAGGGGCAATTACCGCAATTTTCATCAT
>CAZTYA010000054.1:0-9361 GCA_964617255.1 uncultured Syntrophales bacterium | reverse complement strand
GCCCTCCTGCCGATTGGTTCATATCGGCCTTCATTGATTATGCGGTGGAATCACTTACGGCCGGAAGAGACTGTCGTGGCCTTTGAAGACACGGGTGCGGATTACTTGATGCCGATTCACTGGGGCACATTCAGGCTGTCCCTGGAACCCCTTCATGAACCCATCGCCCGTCTCAATCAAATCATGGCAAAAAGGGGGATTACGGACCGCGTCATCATTCGACAACCGGGAGAAGCCTGGCGTCTTGAAAAGAACAAAAGGAGCGGTGCCGTGTGATGATGTCCTGTATTAAATCTTGGCAACGAGTCCACGCTTGGCTTTTCATTTCCGCTTTCTAAGCCGGGTTATTTTCCTGCAGACAAAAACGCAGCCTCAGCTTTGGTGTCAATCGGGATAACCCGGCATACAAGAGAACAACCCCCATCGCGCCCACCCCTCCCGCCAGAGCGCCCAGAAGCAGTCCGGCATACCACATTTCCGCAAAGCGCGAGATTAATTCGATCAGAGGAAGCGCAAGGGCTTCGTAAATCGCCAGAAAAAAGGCGGCGGAAAGAATGGAGACCCGTTGCACACGATGCAATCGACCGTCCAGCATAAACGTCAAAGACATCCATGACCAGCGTGCCGCAGCAAAACGGTAAACGGACAGGACAATCGCGGTCGCCGCTGCCAGCGACGCGGCACCCCGCAGCACGATGGTCAGGGTTTGATGGGGGAGAGCAAGGAACAGCGCCTGCAGCATAAAGATCAGGGCCAAAAAAACCCCGCCCCAAATTGAGATCAAAAACGGTCTCTCCACGCGAAAACCCCTATACGATCTAATACAGGAGGGGACACATCGGGCAAGCATGGAAAGAAGCATGATGGCTGTCAACATGCCGATATAGCCGAGAACCATTCCGGTTATGGGAGACTTCGCAACCCGCCCGTAATAATGTACATCGCAAAACAGCGGCAAGAGACCTACGGTGACCGCCTCGCAAACCGCCGTGATCCAAACCAAATGCCATGTCAGCAATATCACTTCAATCTTCAGGTTCTCTGCCATTGAAAATGCTGCCCCAGTTTCTTGTAGTGGACACTCCACGCCAACATATAAATCGTAAAAAGCGCCAGGCTTACTTCGACATATACCGGTGTCGTCAAATAAACACCCGGGTGAAAGTCCGGCCAGGATATTGTGTTCAACGAGAGGCGCGGCGTGCGTAACCAGAATAAAATCAAGGCGTAGACTATGCCTATGCCCAGGATGACTCGCGCAACCCGAACATAAAAATCGTTACGGATCTGTTTCGAATTAACATCGACCACATTTAAGCGGTATCGCTCAATAAGAATTCTAAACCCGCTGTAAGCAATGATGAGAAACGTAGAAACGATTCCCGCTCTGGGAGAAAAATGGCTGAGCAAAAGTATGGCTGTGAAGAAAAGGAGCAGGGTAAACAGGGCGGAAATGAGTTGGGTCGGCACAAGCGGAATGCCTTTCAACTCAGGGAACAAGCGTAGAACCTTGGCATCCGGATGATCGTAGGCGATTCCAAAGCGGCTTTCAGTAGGCCGGCCATGACAACAACCATAACTGTAACACCCGACTCGACCAAGGGCCAATGCCAGGCAGCCGGCAGTCAAATTGATATCCATGCACCCGAAGAAATTGATACCTGTATACCAAGCCAGCCACATCGTCCCCCAAAGTACACCGAACTGCCCCCCCTGATTATAGAAAGCCGTTTCCGCAGCATGCTTTTTCGGATTCCGAAAGAATACCCTGCCCAATGCAAAAAAATGAAATCCCTTACTGAAGACCAGAGAAAAAATCGAAACTGCGGCCAGATTCCAAGCGAAATCTTTTTCTCCGGCTTCAATCGGAAATATACGGTAATAGAGATACAAAGCGCACAGAAATGATAAAACGGCAGCGAGGGAATTAATGATACCGGTTGTGACGATGATAAAGTTACCCGTCCGGAAAAGCACAGGATAATTTTTTAGCAACAGCACCGGCTGCGTGATACATGTCATGAACATCATCAATGACTTCAGCATAGGATTCATGTCCGCCTATTCTGCATTATTTGTTTGGTGTTCAAAGATTGCGATTGGATATGCTTTTTGTGCAGCAACTATCCGCGTTTGAGGCCCCCGTTTCTTTCACGGGCAATCGCCACACTCCCCCCTCCACTGTCAGGAGCACACGGATACCCCATACTGTCATGGTCCGGATAACCGCACAAAAACCACTTTTTGAGAAGAGGTATCTATAAGACGGTCAGAATATAAGACAAGGGCCTTCTATCTGTCAAAGGTTATCTGAAGTTCAACCGCGGACAGATATGACACCCTTTCGGAAATGAAAAAAAACACGGACGATTGATCCGGCAAGTGAATTAACCCGCCTTGTGAGAAAAGCCAAGAGGGAGAACTCACGTCAATCATTTGCCAACATTATCCATCGGAGCCCGTCTGATGAATAAAAAAAGAGGTTACGCATAATCGCGTAACCTCTTGATATTATTGGTCGGGGCGACAAGATTTGAACTTGTGACATCCTGCTCCCAAAGCAGGCGCGCTACCAGGCTGCGCTACGCCCCGATGATAAAATGTTCAATGGCACTGAAGCCATTTCTTGAAAAGAAAAAGTGCTTGCGCCCGATGGCTGAGGGCATTTTTGATTTCCGGCGCCAGTTGAGCGACCGTCACGCCCCGGTCCGGAAGATAGAAAACTGGGTCGTAACCGAAACCCCGGTCCCCGACCGGATTTGTATGAATCACACCCTGCCAGACGCCTTCAAAGGACTCATAATGACCGTCCGGATGATACAGGACCAGAACACAGCGGAACCGGGCTCCCCGTTTATCTGGAGCAACCCCTGCGATGGTTTGCAGCAGTTTCCGGTAATTCTCCTCATCCGTCGCATCGGGACCGGCATAACGGGACGAATAGATACCCGGTTCCCCATTAAGGACATCAACCTCCAACCCTGAATCGTCCGCCAGTACAGTCTCCCCGGTAAAATCCGAATAAGTCTTCGCCTTTTTCAAGGCGTTTTCCAAATAAGTGCTCCCGTCTTCAACAACATCAGGCACCTGCTGGTAATCTGCCAGGGACCGGATTTCTATGCTTGGCATATCGAGAACATCCCGGATTTCCTCAACTTTACCCTGGTTCTTGGATGCAATAACCAAACGTTTCAGATCTTCTCCCCCAGAATTTGTTTCTGTCTGTTTGTTAGGTTACAGATGCCTTGCGAAGCCAGATCAACGAGCCGATCCATGACCGACCTTTCAAAAGGCTCCCCTTCCGCCGTTCCCTGCACCTCAATGAAGCGTCCCGCTCCGGTCATGACGACATTCATGTCCACTTCCGCCCGCGAATCTTCCACATATTCCAGATCCAGGAGCACGTCTCCATCGACAACGCCCACACTGACCGCCGAAACGAAATCCACCACAGGCATTTCGGCAATGACCTCTTTTTGCACCAGAGACCGGCACAGCTCAACAAGGGCAATGAAGGCCCCGGTGATCGAGGCCGTCCGCGTTCCGCCGTCCGCTTGAAGCACGTCGCAATCGATATAGATCTGTCTCTCTCCCAGCAAATCCAGATTGGTCACCGCCCTGAGCGAACGGCCGATGAGACGCTGAATCTCATGAGTTCTGCCGCCGACACCACCCCGGGAATTTTCCCGGGCGGTCCGCTCCGGCGTCGACCCGGGCAACATGGAGTACTCCGCCGTCAACCAACCTTTCCCCGTTCCCTTCAGGAAAGGCGGCACACGATCCTCCAGCTTCGCCGTACAGAGGACTTTTGTATGTCCCATTTCAATGAGCACCGATCCTTCGGAAAACTCAAGAAACCGATTGGTGATTTTCAAGCTCCGTATTTCGTTCCAGGCACGACCGCCGTTTCTTTCCATACTGATCCGTCCTATAAATTGAAATAATCGCGAATCCCCCGGCCGACGGCACGGGCAATATCCTTCTGAACGTCTTTATCCCGGAGCGTGGCCTTATCTTCTTTATTTGTCAGGAAACCCAGTTCCACGCAAACTGACGGCACCATCAAGCCCAGAATGGGAACGGGAATTTCCCGAATTCCGCGACCCTTGCGGGGGAAAATGATTTCCAGATTCTTCAGGATCATTTGGGCCAGACGAATGCTGTCGTTGGCGTATTTCGTTTTTTCCATATTCTTGACGATATCTTCACCATCGGCGGCGCCGAGATGTTTGAGCCCGGGCAGACTGATCTCATAACCGGAGGCGTCCGGACCGAAACCGGCATTCACGTGGAGACTGACCATCAGATCGGCCTTGAACTTCTTGATCATGTTACGGCGGTCGGCAATGGAAAGGGTTTTATCGCCTGACCGGGTCAACTGCACTTTGATTCGCCGATCGCTCTGTTCAAGATACTTTTTCAGGGACAGGGCCAACGCCAGGGTAAGGTCCTTTTCGACGGGCTTACCGGAGAGAGTGACTCCCGGATCCGATCCGCCATGGGCCGGATCGATCAGAACCCGATAGCTGTCCTGAGCGGCCGGCTGTGCAAAAATCGCCGGGGAAACGGCCAGCAGCAGTAACACACAAAAAACGCCGGATTTTAAGAGGATGGATTTCATAAGATGTTACCGTGTACCCTTAATTAATGAATGAGCCTCTTACAGTAAAAAAACGTGCCCTGTCAACAGCCAATTCGTTCAAACGAGCTTGATCCGCTCGACGGACTGTACGTTTTTGATGCGCCGAATGGCTGAAACAACCTTATTAAACTGGTTCAAGTCGCTCACATCGACCCGGAAATTGAAGACGGCGCTCAAATCCCCTGTATCGACGTGCGCCTGACTGATATTGACGTCAGACGAAGCGATAACAGCACTGATTTCCGCCAAAGCACCCTTCTTGTCCTTGCAGACCACCCGCATATGTACCGGGTAGGTGTGTCGCTCCTTGATGTTCCATTCCAATTCCACCAGGCGCTCCGGCTCCGCACCCTGCACATTCGGACAATCCGCTTTATGCACCGTAATGCCCCGCCCCCGGGAAACAAACCCGATCACTTCATCGCCGGGTATGGGATCGCAGCACTTGCCGAAACGGACCATGATATCCTCAATGCCGGTGAGTGAAATGCCGGCAGACGACTTGGGCCGATCCTTTCTCCGGACAGGCTGCTCAACCTTTTCTATCGCCCCCTCTTCCTCCTCCGGTTCCGGGAGCATATAGTTGACAACCTTTTTCGGCGACAGTTTGAAATACCCGACCATCGCCAGGAGATCGTCTAAGGAACTCAGAGAATAATCTTCGAAGATCTTTTTGATCTCCTCCGACTTGACGAACTGACCAAACTTCAGGCTCCGCTTGCGGAATTCTTTCTCAAGCAGATCCTTGCCGAGGGCAATACTTTTGATCCGTTCCTCCGTATTGATCCAGTTTTTGATCTTCTGCCTTGCCCGCGAAGTAACGGTATATTTGAGCCAGTCCTTACTGGGGTGGGTTCCCGCTTGCGTTATGATTTCGACCGTATCCCCATTCTGAAGTTCGTACTTCAGGGGAACGATATTCCGGTTGACCTTGGCACCGATACATTGATTGCCGACATCGGTGTGAATGCTGTAGGCAAAATCCAGGGGAGTCGATCCCTTGGGGAATGCCCGGACGTCGCCGTTGGGTGTAAAAACGTAGACTTCATCAGGAAACAAGGCAAGCTTCAGGTTCGACATGAATTCCCGCGGGTTCGTCAGATCTTTCTGCACCTCCAGCAGTTCCCGGAGCTTTTTGATTTGTTCCTCATCGCTGCCCTGGTAGAGCGACCGCTTTTCCTTGTAGCGCCAATGGGCGGCGATTCCTTCTTCCGCCCATTCGTGCATTTCACGTGTGCGAATCTGGATTTCCACCCGTTCGCCATAGGGTCCGATCACCGTTGTATGCAGCGAACGATAGTTGTTGACCTTGGGTATGGCAATGTAATCCTTGAACCGCCCCGGGATCGGCTTCCAGTGGGCGTGAACCACGCTCAGGGCCTCATAGCAGTCCTTTTCCTTGTCGGAATCGAGAATGATCCGAAAGGCTGTCAGGTCATAGACTTCATCAAAATTTATACGCTGTTCCTGCATCTTCTTGTAAATACCGTAAAAATGCTTCGGCCGACCCTCGACCACACATTTCAAATCATACTTCGCCATTTCCTCGACAATGATTTTCCGCACTTCCTCCGTGTATTGCTCTCGCTCCTGTTTCTTTTTCGCAACCCTCCGAGTCAGTTCATTGTAGTCGTCGTAATTCAAATAGCGGAACGCCAGGTCCTCCAGCTCGGTTTTCATCCAGTTAATACCCAAGCGATTTGCCAGGGGTGCGAAGAGTTCCATGGTCTCCTTTGCGATATACTTTTGTTTCTCCACAGGATGAAATTCGAGGGTGCGCATGTTGTGCACCCGGTCAGCCAGCTTAACCAAAAGGATGCGGATATCCGTGGACATGGCCAGGATCATCTTGCGGAAATTTTCCGCCTGGCGTTCCTCCTTGCTGCCGAAAGTGATTTTACTGATTTTGGTTAAACCATCGACGAGAAAAGCGACGTCCTTACCGAAGGCCTCTTCGATCTCAGGTAAGGTAGCCAGGGTATCCTCAACCGTATCGTGGAGCATCCCCGTTACGATCGTCGCCGGGTCGACTTCCATGCCCACGAGAATCCCCGCCACTTCCATGGGATGGGTCAGATAAGGTTCTCCGGAGAGGCGCACCTGCCCTTGATGAACGGTCGCCGAATAAATGTAGGCTTTTTCGATGATTTCCAGGTCATCGGGGTTGAGATACGTCCCGGCTTGATCGAGGATATCGGTAATACGCAGCATAGGGCTTCATTAGCTCAGATAAGGGGCCTGAAACGTTGGAAAATCAAGATCATTTATCCCAAACGGTCCAGTTCCGTTTTAACAACTGTCGTCAGATAATCGGCCGTGCCGCTCAGATCGACGCTCAAGACCTCGCCGCTTCTGCGGTTCTTGACCTCGACTTTTCCTTCCGCAAGCTTCTTGGGTCCAATCGTCACGCGATAAGGAATGCCGATCAGGTCGGCGTCTTTAAATTTAACCCCCGCCCTCTCATCCCGGTCATCCAGGAGCACTTCCAGACCTTGCGCCGTCAGTTCCTGATAGAGGTCTTCCGCCGCCTTGCACAGAGTACCCTCGTTGATATTCACCGGAGTGATGATTACCTGGAAGGGGGCAATCGGTACGGGCCAGATGATACCGTCTTCATCATGGTACTGTTCAATGGCGGCGGCTACCGTTCTCGTAACACCGATCCCGTAGCAGCCCATAATCATCACCTGCTCCTTACCGTTCTTATCCAGATAGACGGCCTTCAGGGCTTTGCTGTATTTCGTTCCCAACTTGAACACGTGGCCCACCTCGATGCCCCGGGCAAAGGTCAAGGTCCCCCGGCAACGGGGACAGGCATCGCCGTCCCGAACGATCCGGAGATCGGCAAATTCGCTGACTTTAAAATCGCGGTCAAAGTTGACGTTCTTCACATGGTAGTCCTCACGATTGGCCCCCATAACCATGTTTTTCATGCCGATCAGGGAGTAATCGGCGATAATGCGGGTCTTGATTCCGACCGCGCCGGCAAATCCCCGGGGTGACCCCGTGGCTGCGAGAATCATGTCGTCCCCCGCCAGTTCCAGTTCATCGCACCCCAGGTAATTTCTGACCTTGATTTCATTGATGTCTTCATCGCCTCGAACCAGGACGGCCACCGGGTTTTCATCGGCGCTGAAAATGAGCGTTTTAACGACATCGGTCGGTGTAACCTGCAGGAAAGCGCAGACTTCCTCAATGGTTCTCACGTTGGGAGTATGAACCTCCTCCCGAGGGAGCTGATCTGCTCCATCGACCGACCCCGCCTCCGGTTTGGGTATTTCGGCCTTTTCCAGGTTCGCTGCGTAGTTACAGCAGTCGCAGTAAACGATCCCGTCTTCGCCGGAAGCCGCCATAACCATAAATTCATGGGAAGAACTGCCGCCGATGGACCCCGTATCGGCCTCAACAGGGCGGAACATCAATCCGCAGCGGGTAAAAATTCGCCGATAGGCCTCAAACATTTTACCGTAACTCAGGTCTGCACCTTCATGGTCGGCGTCAAAACTGTACGCGTCCTTCATGCTGAATTCACGGCAGCGCATCACGCCAAAACGGGGCCGGATCTCATCGCGGAATTTGGTTTGAATCTGGTACAGATTGCGGGGCAGCTGGCGATATGTTTTAATCTCGTTGCGTACCAAATCGGTGATCACTTCTTCGTGAGTGGGCCCCAGGCAGTACTCCCGGTCGTGACGGTCCCGGAAACGGAGCAGTTCCTTGCCATAGAACACCCAACGGCCCGATTCCTGCCAGAGTTCGGCCGGTTGGACCATGGGCAGAAAAACTTCCTGGGCTCCCGCACGGTTCATTTCCTCCCGGATAATCTGCTCCACCTTGCGCACGGTTTTGAGGCCGAGGGGTAAATATGAATAAATGCCGCTGGTTAATTTCCTGATCATGCCCGCCCGGATCATCAATTGATGGCTGGCTATTTCCGCGTCGGAGGGAACTTCCTTGACGGTGGGTAAAAAGAGATTTGAATAGCGCATGACGCCTCCTGGATGAATGATTGCTCTGCGCTCCCGTTGCTTTTAATGCAGGAAAACAGTATGCGCTTTCAAGCTACCATAACTGGCGGCAGAATGCACCAAAAACCCTGTAACCGGCGCGCAATCAACCTGTCGCTCACAGCGTCAGGCAATTGTCGGATAACGGGACCGACCGACCATGCTGTGTCGAAATCGTCTTGTGCGCCCACCATTAAGCAAGATTCAATCATGAACCCGTCCGTGAAGGGAAAGGTTCATTCTGAAGATCCAGAATGTGCATCATGAAAAGCGGCCAGTACGCGCCAAAGATGGAAGCCCAGGCGATCTCGCCCAACGGAATGCCCAGGACCAACCCGCCCCAGAAAGTCTGCATATTCCACTGCAACACGAATTCAGGCCAGATGAAGAAATAGATGCTGACAAGGAGCAGATAAATTACGGTAAAGCCGACGATTCCAACCAGGGCAAAAGGCCATCGTTCTTTTTTCCATAGCATCAGCAGAGCGGCCACGCTCCCACAGGCCGTCAGCAAAGATGTCATGCCCTTGAGCCCGGCCAAGTAACCGAGGAGAAAAATCATTACGGAGATGCCGGCGATGATTCGGTAACGGGGCCACAATAGCGTCAATTTATCCGGCAGTTTAATACGCCGGCCAAATGACATGGCGATCACAAACCAGGACATGGCGGCAACCATGAACGAACAGAGGATGTCTTCCACACCCAGTAT
>CAZTYA010000053.1:0-9384 GCA_964617255.1 uncultured Syntrophales bacterium | reverse complement strand
GAGTTCCTGAACTTCAACCCATGCATATTGATCATGGACACGGCAGTCCAATTCTCCATCTTTCCAGCCTGCCAGATAGCCAAGCAGACAGATTGCACCGTGATCGTAATGGTAAATACTTTCGCCAAGAAAGGCGCCCACTTCTATTTCGATCGCAAATTCTTCCCGCAATTCTCTTGCCAGACAATATTCCGGAGATTCCCCCGTTTCCAGGGTTCCTCCCGGGAACTCCCAGCACCCCGCAAGCCTGTCCTCCTTCCTGCGCCGGGCAATCAATATTTTCCCCTGATGGATTAAAATAGCGGCGGTTACTGTTTTCATGATCTGTCGTCCAACCCCTTCCCGACTCAAATCTTCTGTAGAAATGATAATACCAACCAGAGCGATATCGCGGAACCGACCGGTACGGTTAGATTGTCATCGACACCGATGGAAAAAAACTCAACCAGGGCTCCCATGCCGGCAGCGGCCAAAGCGACCGGCCAGTCCTGAAGAACAATCCAGGCCAGTGGAAAAGCAATGATAAAGAAACCGCCCATCCCTTCCAGTGATCGGCCGTGATATTTTCTGCCGCCCCAGTTTTTGCCGGCAATCTCAGCCGCCGTATCCCCCAGGGTCAGGAAAAGCATGGCCGTGACCGCTACCTCCCGGGAAAACAAAAAAACCACGATCAGGAAAGAAAGGCAGGTGAAGGTGGCGCCCGTAATTTTATTCTTCTCTGTTTTGCGAATCAGGAGGGATAAGCGATCCATAACCAGGCGGTTGAGGGTGGGAAAAAGAAGTCTTGCGCCGTCAAAGAGGGAAAAAAACGCCAGAACAACCAACAGCAGGACCAGGATAAAAATCCTGCTTGCCTCAAGTGAAACATAAGAAGGCAAATACCAATACAAAAGCGGCACAACAGAGGATGTTAAAACATGGAAAACCTTACGTAATCCCAAAAAGGGTTTTTGGATGAGAGGTTCATGTATCACTCGAGGACCGTCCTGCCGGGATTTTTCTACGCGAGCAAAGGCTCCCGCCGCATGCACGATTGCACTGACCCTTCTCATTCCCCTTATCACGGACGCACGGCGATCGCATCGATTTCAATCATCGCCCCCTTGGGGAGGGCTGCAACCTGCACGGTTGCCCTGGCCGGAAACGGCGCTTTGAAATAGGACGCGTAGACATCATTTACCATTGGGAAATCACCAAGGTCGGCCAGAAAAATGGTCGTTTTGACCACATCTTTTAATGAAAGGCCCGCTTCAGCCAGCACCAACATCAAATTATCCAGTACCCGGCGGGTCGCCTGTCCGATGTCCGAATCAACCAGTAAACCGGTCCGGGGATCAATCGGGATCTGTCCGGAACAAAAAACGAATCCCCCCGCCTCCACCGCCTGCGAATAGGGGCCGACGGCCGGAACCTGTTTCACAGCGATCACATCATTAGACATATGGCCTCCCTGGATGAACTTTAATTCTACACACCTCTTCCTGACATCATCTTTGTCCCGCGTTTCTGCTCCGCCTGCAACAGGTACGCTCCGGAGGGATGAGAAAAAAGGTCAGGATGACGAGTAAACCAAACGCCACATAGATGAGGTCAAAAAACCATGCCGGCAAATCGTAAAACATGATCAGGCGAAGCAGACGAGCCAGGAAAAAAACGTCGCTTTCCACAACCTGCCCGGCACATTGCCGCAGCCGATATTCCCATACGGTCAAGGGGCATAAATTTCCAATCAGCGACTGGAGTGCAATAAAAGCAACAACCACCAGATGCGTCACTCGGAAAATCCGGTTCCTGATCCAATGCCAGCCGATCATTCGCCCTATTAAAACCAGGACCTGTGATCCCACGGCAAACAGGACAATCAGAAAATGGCAAATGACAATCAGGTCCGCCAGTAAAGAGCATACATTCAGCATAGAAAACCTGCTTGATCAGAGGATATTCCCGCAGTCCCTTTCTGGCATGTCAGCGCTGAAAAAAGACAGCCTCTTCACTTACCGAATACGGTTTTTAAGAGTTCGGTGACCCGTGCTGCCGGATTCGTACGAATCTGCTTCTCCTCTTCGCCGATCATGTAGAAGACCCCGTCCAGTGCTTTACCGGTGACATAGCGGTCCAGATCCAGCGATTCCAACCCCAAAACCGGAAAGGCCCTGGTATAAGTCCCGATCAACTGGTCATACTGACGGGTCACACCATAATTGTTCATGGTGGAAGAAATGGTCGGCTTAAATGTTTCGGCAAGGGTGTCATAGGTTTTTGATTTCAGGTATTGGGTTGCCGCCGTCTGGTCACCCTTGAGAATCTTCATGGCATCGTCAAAGCTCATCTGCTTGATGGCATCGATAAAAATCACCTTGGCTTTCGGCGCCGCCGCTTCCGCCGCACGGTTCATACTTAAGACAAATTCATCGACCTGCGGCTGATAACCGATCTTTCCCAAGACATCCGCCACCTTTTGCACTTGTTTCGGCATGAGAATCTTAACCATCTGGTTTTCGAAATAACCATTTTGCTGCGACAGCAGCCCTACGGCATTTCCGGCGCCGACGGTCAGGGCTTCTTTCAGCCCTGAAGCAGTCGTTTGGGCGTCAGGCGTTGTGCCGGTCGGCGAAGCCAAGCCTTTCATGAAATCTCCCAACATCCCCGCCTGTATCCCTGCAGCCGTGAAAATCAGTATTAACAATGGAATAATTATTTTCACTCTCATCATCATCACTCCTTTCTGAAAAGTCTTGAAATGAAATCTTGCCCCGACACCGAAAGATCTTTCCGAATTTGCCCGGAAAGAATGGTGGCCGCCTTCATCATATTTTGATATGTTGACAAACCAGAATCTCTTCATGTCCCTGAGGGGTTCCAATTTTAATCCATTCAAGACAAGGACATCACACCAGTATGGACCTCATTAAACCTTCCAAGATTGTCTGTGTCGGACTAAACTACCGGAAGCATGCGCAAGAATTTAACATGTCGATACCCGAAGAACCAGTCATTTTTTTGAAACCGCCTTCATCGCTTGTTTATGACGGTGATGATATTGTTTATCCACCCTTGACGCAGGAACTGCATTACGAAGCAGAGCTGGGTGTCGTCATTGGCCGGACTTGTAAAAGCGTATCAATAAAGGACGCCTATCAATATATCGAGGGCTATGTCTGTGCAAACGATGTCACCGCACGGGATTTACAGCGCAAGGACGGTCAGTGGACGAGATCGAAGTCTTTTGACACCTTTTGTCCCATCGGGAAAACGGTCATTCCCAGGGACATGGTCAATCCAAACCGTCTCCGCATCATGGCCTTCCTGAATGATAAAACCGTACAGGATTCAAATACATCCGATATGATTTTTCCTGTCGCTGATATCGTCGCCTTCATTTCGTCCGTTATGACGCTTTTACCACAAGATCTCATTCTGACCGGCACGCCTTCAGGAGTGGGCCCCATGCAGAAAGGAGACCTGATCCGTATCGAGATAGAAGGAATCGGAGCCATATCAAATCGGATTGTTTAATCAAAACAACGCCTTTGGCTTAAGTTATTCATTGATTGTATAATGTCTTTCGCAGCCGTCCCTTTGATGACACCCTCAAAGGATCCGGGCTTTTCACAGATGAGTGACAGGTGATCTCCTGGAAAATTCCAGCGCAGCAAGAAGATCTTAATAAGCTCTTTGGGACAGAAAAATTTTCTTGTCACCGGAACAACTGATGTTAAACTGACCCGACTTCTTTTCATGGAAATGTTTATCCGAACATCATGGAATCATTAAAAGAAAAATCATTAGATGAAAGTCTCATCGCCTGTCCGGATTGTGATCTTCTCCAGAGCATTCCCGCATTACCGCCGGGAGGGAGAGCTCGGTGTCAGCGCTGTAAACGGACGCTGGTGACCGATAAAACCATGGCGATCGAACGGACTTTAGCGTTGACCATCGCGGCCTTGATCTTTCTTTTAATCGCCAATTTGGAACCCCTGTTGGGGCTTTCCGCATACGGCCGCCAGACAGGCACCACCATCTTCGGGAGCGTCCTGGAAATGTGGGCGAGGGGATATGAAATCACCGCCGTCCTGGTTGGGTTCTGTGCCCTCTTGGCGCCCGCCGTCTATATCTCTTTCATGTTAATCATCAACTTCACAGCCCTTCGACCACCGGCTCCCTGGTGGATCAGCATCCTCCTGCACTGGGCCGACAGACAGCAGAACTGGTCGATGCTTGAAGTCATGCTGCTCGGCGTTCTCATTTCCCTGATCAAGCTTTCCGACATCGCCACGATGATTCCAGGCATCGGCATGTACGCCGTAGGGGCGCTGATTGTCCTGCTGGCCGCCATTAAAATCAGTTTCGATCCTGACGCAATCTGGCAACGACTCCAGTGGGTGAATAACACCAGGCCGCGAGAAACCGTCGGCATGCAAGGACCTGTTTGCAAGGAGTTAAAATCATGAGTTCCCCTGCCCTGACTTCCCAAAAGGCCGGTTTGGTCAGATGTGAAACCTGCGGCCTCATTTCAAGACCCTTCCGTCCTAACATCCCGGGCTATTGTCCCCGTTGCGGCTACCGGCTTTTTTTCCGCAGGCATAAAACCATCCAATATACCTGGGCTTTGATCATCGCCGCCGCCATCTGCTACATTCCGGCCAACGTGCTCCCGGTTCTGACCAGAATGACCATCACATACACCAAGGAGGATACCATCATCGATGGGATCGTCGCCCTTTATCTTGAAGGTTCCTGGCATCTGGCGCTTATCGTGCTGATTGCGAGCATCATCATCCCCATAGCCAAGTTGGTCGCCCTGGCCTATCTTCTCTGTATTGTCCAGTTCAGGTCGCATGGCGCCAACATCGACCGGACGCGGCTTTATCGCCTGATTGATTTCGTGGGCCGCTGGTCCATGCTGGACGTGTTCGTCGTGACCTTTGCCGTTGCGCTTGTTCAACTCCAACCGTTTTTAATGGCCAAACCGGCGCCGGGAGTCCTCTTCTTCGCCGCTGTTGTCGTCCTCACCATGCTGGCGGCCAAAACCTTTGATCCCCGTCTGATCTGGGATCTCGACACTCCGAGGGAGAATGGATATGACCGATAACACTGACTTTTCTCAAATACCACAGGCCACACCCGAACCAAGAAAACGCATCATGTTTTCCGTCGTCTGGATTATTCCAATCCTGGCCGCCGTTGTCGCCCTGGGGATTGCGATTGAGCGCTTTCTCAGTGAGGGTCCGACCATTACAATTGTCTTTAAAACAGCCGAAGGCGTCGAGGCGGGAAAAACGTTTATCAAATATAATGATGTGAATATCGGGCAGGTGACCAAGGTCAAACTTTCTAAGGATTATCACAAAGTGGTCATCACCGCGAAAATCGACAAAAGCGCCGGGGGACTGCTGGTGGATGATGCCAAATTTTGGGTCGTGCAGCCAAGGGTCACCTTGAGCGGTGTCTCCGGCATCAGTACACTTCTCTCCGGTAACTATATCGGCTTTGAAGCCGGTAAAGCATCGACCCCAAGGAACGATTTCCAGGGTTTGGATATGCCGCCGACGGTCATGGAAACGGAACCCGGTCGTCAGTTTATTCTCCAGGCTCCCACTCTTGGTTCTTTGGGCATCGGTTCTCCGCTTTACTATCGCCAGTTGAACGTCGGACGGGTTATCGCTTATGATCTGGCAAAAGACGGCAAATCCGTGAACATCCGTGTTTTTGTCAATAAACCCTATGACGCCTATGTGACCGAAGAAACACGCTTCTGGCAGTCAAGCGGTATCGACGTCTCCCTCGGGGCGAACGGCCTTACCGTTAAAACTCAGTCTGCCCTTTCACTTTTGATCGGCGGTATCGCCTTTGAAGTGCCGCCTTTTGTGAAGGAGGATCGGCCGGCTGAAGCCAATACCGTCTACAATTTATACACGGACAAAGTGACGGCCATGGCCCAGGAAGATGGCGTCGTCGTTAACTATGTCCTCTATTTCGATGAATCCGTGCGTGGTCTGGCTCCCGCCGCCCCGGTGACCCTGCACGGTCTGAGCATCGGTGAAGTGACCGCCGTCGGGCTTGAATATTCCGAGGCAAACGCCGATACCCGCCCCCGGGTGGATATCGCCCTTTACCCGGAGCGTTTTCTGAAACGGGCGAAGCTGTCTCACCGCGCAACAGACCAAATTCAGAACCGCAACGCCTGCAACTCCTTCCTCCGGCGACTGGTCAGCCGAGGTCTGCGGGCCCAGTTGCGCAGCGGAAATCTCCTGCTGGGGCAACGCTTTATCACCTTGGAGTTTTTTCCCAAAAGCGCGCCTGTCCATGTTGACTGGAGTCACGAAACCCCGAGATTGCCCGTGGCGGCGAGCGGCCTCGTCGATCTTGAAGCCAAGGTCAACACCATCTTGGCCAAAATGGAAAAAATCCCCTATGCAGAAATCGGAGAAGAGCTGAAGCTGACGCTTAAATCCATGAACGAAACGGCCAAGCGGCTCGAGGGAGAAATTTTGCCGGAAGCCGGGCAAACCATGGCGGATCTGCGGCGGGCAATCGCGGCCGCCGAAAAAATGCTCCAAAGCGGGGAACAGAACCTGGTGGGTGCAGATGCGCCGGCACAGCAGGAGCTGCGTGAAGCCCTGCGGGAAATCGCCCGGGCCGCCCGTGCCGTCACGGTCTTGACCGAATACCTGGAACGGAACCCCAGTGCGCTCATCCGGGGGAAAATACCGGAGAATCCGTGATGTAATACAGATACTTAGCTCTTCTTGCCATCATATGCATTCTTACCCGCGCGGACTGATAGGGTGACGCGTATGCGGCCCGATCATTTCGGACGCCAGGCCCTGAAGCAACTGAACAACCGCATCGCCTCCGGCCCTCCTCACTTTTTTATTCTCTGCATGTATCTTAATAATACAACACCCCCCTTGATGCGTGACAAGGAGGGTGCTGTTTTTTTACCAAACTTTCAGTTATTAAGCCCGTGACTTACTTGCTGATGGCCGGCATGGGTTTTTGAATCTTCATCAGGTTAGTATCCTGCCGTTTCTTGATAAGATCAACTTGCTTTAATGGCAGGGCAAAACGGGTACCTTTGAATTTGGTCTGGGTAGACAATTTCTTCTTTTCTATCGAACTGACAAGCACTTTTCTGTTTGCAGGTACCATTTGGGTAAAAGTGGCGTACTGTACGGCGTGTTGAGCCAGGTTAACGGTTTTTCCCTGAGAGAAAGTGGCCAGCGCCGTCGGAATTTGCGGTGGCGTGGGTTTCCGCCAACGGTCCGCTTCGATATCCTGAGTGCTTGCCAGTTTCAGGCGTACATTACGTACCCCCAGATCAGCACACTGCATGTTATTATCCTTTCCGCCACGATCCACTTCGCAGGTGATAAAATCAAGAACGCCTTCACCGTTGCCGAAATGCTGCTGCCCGCGCGGATCTTTCCCGGACAGACCATCGATATAGCCGTGGGTCATGCTTTGGCCGAAGCCAAAACGCGCCGCCAACTCCTCCGCCGGAGGCGTTGTAAGCGTCGCTGCCTGCACCCCATCCCCAACAAAGGTACAGTACTTCAGATTTTCCTGACCCATACCATAACGCGCCGGCTGATCGAGATCAAACACCACAGCCTGAGATTGCATCCCCCAGCCGGATTCGCCCTTGTTGCTACGGACTTCAACGGGCATTTTGTACCAGTCGCTGCGTTTCCACTCAATTTTTGCCACCGACAGGCCCGCTTTGAGCTGACGCTGGTCTCTCTTGAAAGTCAATTCGGCCACCACCCGGCTCCGGTTACCGGCCGTTTCCGAATCGCCCTTAAAAGGCGTGCCGAAGTTACGGCTCACCAGATCATTTTTCAATGAACTGAAATCACGCAGGATAAAATCCTGATAGCAGTCGCTCATGTAACGGTCCGGCATGACGGCGGCCCATTGGGCGGCCAGATTACGGTGCCGGTCGTAGTATTCCGCTAAATTCTGACATGGAACGGTGAACTGCTGATCGCATTGCTGGGCTGCCTTGAGCAGCATGTCGTATTCCTTCTGCCACATGGCTTGTTGCTGCTCAACATAGTTCTTCCTTGTTGCCTTCACGCCTGCGTTGAGTCCCAGGGCAAACATATTGACCGTCTGCGGTGAAAGGACAAAGCCGGCATCGTTGATGGCGGCCTTCAGCCCCCAAAGGGCCACCACCATCATACCAATATAATCTTCCTTGGTATTTCCCTCCAACGGGTTTTCCCAAGGATAGCCCTCGACCAGATTGTAGGGTGCAACGATCAATTTGACCATCTTTTCCTGACCGCTGCTGTTGAAGAAGTTTTTATAATATTTTTCCAGTTCGCTGGCTTTTGTCGGATTGGGTGTATTGGAACCGGTACTGTATGTCGAGACAGTAATATTCTGACTACCGAAAGCTTGCTCCATGGAACGACCGAGGTTCACATCCACACTGGCACTGCCCCAAACGCCATTGACGGAAATTCCCGTGTCATTGGCAAACTTGGTCCAGCTCTTCAGATCCTGTTTGGAGATGGAAGCCGTACCAAAAAACTCACGGCCGTTTCTGATTCCAATAACAAATGCATCACCGCATTGCTGGCTGAACTGCCCTTTTCCGCCGGGCGTGGTAAGCAGTTGCAGAGCGGAAGGCTTAAAACTGACCTGGCCCAAATCAAGAAAATTCGGCATATTATACCGATAGGCGCTGGCAAAAAGGGTCTGACTGTAGGTGCTGCTTTCCGAACCGCTGGTGATGGATGTTTTGTTGTTTGCCCCATAGGTTCCTCCGCCCGCCAGCACTTTTAGGGCGGCACTGACATTCAAATTGGACTGGGCGGCAATCGTGGCCGTCGTCTCCGTAAAATCGTAGAATGAATTCTGTTCGGGGTCTCCCGATGCAAATGTGGCGGCACTGTTGACCTGAAGGCAGGGGGCCGCAAATTGCTGGGTGGTCATGTTGTATCCCCACCCGTAATAGGCGCCGGCAACAGGGTCAACTTCGAGGAAGGTTACCGGCATATCGGCCCATGCCGGCAGGTACAAAAAGAGTATACTCAATAAAATGAGTCCGACAATCCGCTTCTTTTTCTTGTTTTTTTTCATTTATTCCTCCTTTTGAAAGCAATTTTATGCAAGTATAACCATCCTGAAAAGGAAAACCAGTTCGCCTGTGAACGATGCCACATACTTCAATGACGGGTTGTAACCTTAATTAAATGCGAAATGCGCGCCCCCGGTAAGCCGGTTTTGATGGGAATTGTCTTGATCAGACCTTTTCGCGGGGCAAATATAGAAAGAGCCCATTGGTATGTCAATCATTTATTTGCAACGTATTCATCCAAATAAACGGGTTAGGGTCAGAAGACGCGCGCGTCAAAAATCGTCAGACTGAAGACT
>CAZTYA010000052.1:0-9439 GCA_964617255.1 uncultured Syntrophales bacterium | reverse complement strand
AAGAGCCCCCTGACAGTCATCTCAGGGGGCTCAATTTTCTAAACCCAAAAGTTGTCAAATTTTCCGATTATCCCTGCCTATTTCCCTTTGGCGGTTTTCGCTTCGTCGTCCTTCAAAAGAACCATGAGCTGACCGCAACAGGACAGTTTACCGTTCCCTCCATGAAGCACTTCGACGATATTTCCGCACATCGTGCATTTATAAACCTGATTTTTTTCCGCCATGATTATCCTCCTTTTGCTCTATTTGTCCTAGCCATATCACGATTAAAACAGAGCGTCAATTGTACGGCATCATGGGGGTGAACGAAATGAAGTGCGACATCCCGGTCAGCGGATCATGCAACATAATTGAACCGTAGAATATTTCTCATTAAAAAAGCCTCCTGATTTTCGTCAGAAGGCTTTTCCCTGTCATGTGCATAAGACAACGCGGAGAACGAGAAAACGTCGCCGGATGCTTATTTTTGAATGCCGGTCATGGCGGCGCGGCGATTATTAGCCCGCCCGGCTTCGGTTTCATTGGTATCCGCCGGAGCCATTTCGCCGTATCCTTCGGCGTTAATCCGGGCCGGGGCGATACCATGTTTTGTCGTGAGATAATCTCGAACGGCTTCAGCTCTCCGCAGAGAGAGGCCGGCATTGTATTTTTCAGAACCGGTGTTGTCTGTATGTCCCACCGCCACAATCACCGCCGTCGGCAGTTTTCCTTTAAGAACGGTTGCGACTTCGTCAAGAATGGCCATGCCTTCCGGTTTAATTACATCCTGATTGAAATCGAAATAAACAATCGGCTGCTTTCCGCCCGACAGGTAGTCCGCCAGGTCAAAACCCTGTTGCTCAACCGGCGCGGCCTTGCTGACCGGCTTCGACACCGGCGCCGTTGCTGCTGCCGGAGCTTGTGCAGGCACTGATTTCTTGTTACTCAAGGCCCAAAGCCACTGCCGGGCGCCTGCATGGCCCAAGCCCGCCGCCGTGATCATATCGGATTTGGCCGCTTCATTGTTAATGGCATACTCATTAACCAAACCCCGCTGGTAGTAAGCTTCCGCATTTTCCGGAACTAAAGCGATGACTGCGGAGAAATCATCCAGCGCCTCCCGGACCGCCGAGATTTCATAAATTCGGCGTGCTTTTCCCCGATGCAGGTAAGCCTCGGCAAAGGATGGGTCGTATTCGATGGCAGCCGTAAACATGTTGATCGCCTCACCGTAGACCTTCTGTTTTTCATAGGCGATCCCCCTCTGGAAAAAATCATTTGCCGTGATTTGCTCATCCTTGGCAAAGCCCGTTTGCCATGACAGAATAAGAATTAACAGGACAATTAAGCAACCGCAGGTCTTTTTCATGATTCACCTCAGCTTCATAGAATGTTTTTGGAAAGAATTGTGGCCATATCTGTTATTCATGTTTTTAAATGATTGATTCAACGGGCGCCATTATATGAAGAAGGCCGGAGCGTGTCAAGAACATAAAAGTATGGAATATTGTAATCCTTTTCACACTATGGGATGAAAACGGTGAAAAAGGAAGGTTATTCCGGAAAGTCCGGGAGAAACGCCACAGCCCAGGTACCGGGTCCCATGTGAGCGCCGGAGGTAAGCGACAGGGGATGAACAATGATTCGGGCCTGGGCATATATGGTCTTGACTTGATCGGCGAAGCCTTCCACCCAGACCGGATCGTCAGAATATTCGAGCATGATCAGGGCTTTTTTACCCGGATCGATTGATTTCGACAGGGCCTCCAGGGCGAAGGCCGCCTGCTCTTCTCGATTCCGGCAGAGCCCTGCTTTCTTAGCCCCGTCGGCCATGGGCGTCACAACCGGCTTCATCCCCAGCATGTCTCCGAAGAACGCCCCTGTCTTTGAGAGACGCCCTCCGGCGGCAAGATACGCCAGGCGGTCCAGAAAAATATATTCCTCTGCGAGATGGACGGCGTTCCGGGCAAAGGCAACCACATCTTGCTCCCCGTGGGCCTTTTCCGCGACAGCCGCAGCGGTCAGGGCAATGACGGCAAGGCGGCCGGAGGCGGCCCCAGTATCGATGATGGTCAGGCGGTTGTCCGGATCATGATCTTTTTTCCAGTCCATGGCGATTTGGTGGTTTCCGGTATAGGCTGAGCCGACACAGAGATACAGAACGCGTTCGTAAGTGCCCATGACGTTGGCGTAATGCTGATGACGCTCGAAGACCGATGCCTGTGAAGTGGACACCCGGATTCCGGAACGCATGGCCTTATAGAGCGCCTCGGTTGTCACGTAGGTTTCCGGCAGGCTCTGATCCCCGATGGTGATGTAACTGTCCAGAAGGGTGATTTCCCAGTCCTTTGCCTCTTCCCGGGTCAGGGAACCGGCGCCGTCGGTCATGATATGAATCGGCCCGCGTTTTCTCGGCCGGTTGAAAGCCAGCGTCTGGCGGTAAAGATCGTCTTCCTCCCAGCCGAGGATTTCACCGAACGGGCTCAAGCGTGTCCGGGACGCCTCCCGATTGCCCGTGTGGAAGTGAACTTTGAGGCAATTTTCTTCCTGAGCAACAACGACGGACTCACCCAGGGATGAAAGCAAGGCTTCCACTTGATCGCTGTCGGCGCCGGTCTTCAGGATCGTGTCCACGCAGTAACCGTTTTCCGGTTCATCCCGGTATGAAGATGAAATGCGTACCAGATCGCCGAACGTTTCCGTTACAGGCGGCATGGTTAAATCGGAACCCGCGTAGGCTGTGAGGAAGCCTTCAAAGAACAGGTACATGCCCAGGGCGCCTGCATCGACAACGCCCGCCTGCTGGAGCTTCGGCTGCTGGTTTACCGTAAGCCTCACGGTGTTTTGAAGCCGGTGAAGGCATTCCCGGTGGTTTTGAAAAGATTGGGGATCATGAAACAGATCAGCCAGGGCGTCAAAGAAGGTGAGCATGGTTCCCGGCCGGGGATCGGGCACGGCCTGCCGGGCCCGGTCACGACCCTTGCAAATGGCGCTGTGCAGGGTTTCCCGAGTATCCCCTTCAATAAACGCCTGGAAAAATGCCGCGGCGATATTTCCTGAGTTGCCCCGGGCCGAAAGGAGTAAATCCTTTTTAAGGGCGCCGATATTTCGTCCCGGACAACGCAGTGGAGAAAGGGAAGTAACAAGATTTCGCCCCGTGTCACCGTCGGCGATGGGGAAGACGTTGATCCGGTCCAGCAGATCGGCCCAGGCGGTGAGGCATTCACAACCGGTGACCAGAGCCTGCCGGAATGCCTCGTTCATGGCCAGAAACCCAACGCCTTCCGGATCTCTTCCGGCACGGAAAAGAGCATTTCCATCTCCGGTGTCTTGACGGCAACCTGTTCCGTCCGTCCCCGGGTGCAGACCTGGGGGCTGTCAACCTTCCGGATTTCAAAATCCACGACGATTTTGACCCGGGCGTCGACGATGGTGGCCCGGCAGATAAACTCATCGTGGTAACGCAGGGGAATGATATGCTTGGTGGATGTCTTGATAATGGGGAAAACAATCCCTTCCCGGACATAGAATTCGTAAAGATCGAGCCTGTTTTTATTGAAAAGGGCCGTTCGGGCATTCTCAAAGTAATTCAAGTAGTTGCCGTGCCAAACCACCTGGATCGGGTCCAGATCGTAAAAAGCCACCTGATGACGGCTTTCCGCCCATTTCCCTTCACCCGTGCTCATGGTGTTGCCCTCCAGAAATGATCTTCGGCGATAGACCGGGCGAGGGCTTCAATATCCCGATCCATTTCGCGATCCTCGACCAGGGGGTCGGAGCGCTTGCGGATTTGGTTGTAAATGAGGCGGAGCTTTGATCGCCGGTCCACATGCTCCCGGATTTCACAACCCTGGGCGGCGGCCAGCAAATGAATGGCCAGGGTTCTCTCCGTCAGGGTGCAGACCCGTTCGGCGTCCCGCGCGGCAATTGTGCCCATGCTGACCTTATCCTGGTTGTGGGATTCGGTGGAGCGGGAGAAGGAACCTGCGGGCATCGTCAATTTGAGAGCCTCCGCGGCCAGGGCCGAGGTGGAAAGGGACATGGCCTTGAAACCGTGATGAAAGACAGAGAATTCCCCCTTTACACCGACCAGATCGCCGGGCAAACCCCGATTCAGCAGGGGGTCGACCAAAAGGGCGACCTGTCGGTCCGACATATCCGCCACCGACGCCACGGCAGTCTTCAGGGCATCCATGGCGAAGGCCAGGTGACCTCCGTAGAAATTCCCGTTCATCAGCGGCTGACCCGTTTCGGGATCGAAAATGGGGTTGTCGTTGACGCTGTTCGCTTCCGTTTCGACCCACTGGCGGATCCAGGTCAGGGCATCGTAGAGGACACCGGCGATCTGCGGGGCGCACCGCAGGGAATAGGGATCCTGAAGGTTTTCCTGGGTTTGAGATTCAAGATCGGCGCTGCTTCCCTCCAGAGAGAGAAGGTCGGTGAGTCGCCGGGCGACATAGATTTGACCCGGGTGAGGTTTGGCTTCCCCGACCGTGGGATGAAAGTGCAGGACTTTTCCCTTCAATGCGTGAACCGTCAGGGCCGTCGCAGCGATATTCGCTTCCAAGATGCGGCCGGCCCGTTCGACCGCCAGAATCGCCAGACCCGTCATTGTGGATGTGCCGTTCAGCATGGCGATGCCTTCCTTGGGGGCGAACCGGTATGGTTTTAAGCCGGCTTTCTGCAGCGCCTCTGCGGCGGGCATGCGTCGTCCTTTATAGAAGACTTCCCGTTCCCCCGAAAGGGCTGCCGCCACGTAGGACATGGGGGTCAGGTCACCGGAGGCGCCGACGGAACCCTCGGCGGGGACGACGGGCGTAATACCCAGGTTGAGAAATGCCGCAAGCTGTTCGAGAAGGCCCAGTGTCACCGCCGAGTAACCACGCGACAGACAGACCAGGCGGCAAAGCATGGCAGCCCGCGTCGCCTCAATGCCGATCGGATCGCCTGTGCCGCAACCATGAAAACGAACAGGGCTGGCCCCCTGGTAATTCAGCACCTGATCCCGGGTCAGCCGGATACCACAGGATTTACCGTATCCCGTGGAGACGCCGTATACGGGAATGCCGTCATGGATGGCGCTTTTCAGCATGTCAACACTGCGGCGGAGACCCTGCCGGAAGGCACGGTCGCCGCTCAGTTTAACGGATACCTGATTTCGGGCCACGGCGAGAAACGCCTCCAGGGGCAGATTCTCCCGGCCGATGGTGATTTCATTTTTCTTAACCGTATTCATGATAGATCTCCTGAGCTTTCTTCCTTTCTACCGAACCGATGTTCGATCAGATCCCGTCTTCTGCCCCGGTAGGTGCCGTCGGCTTTCTCCCTGACCGCCACTTTCTGAAGCAATTTGAACATCTTGTATGGTTGCGGTTCGTCCTGGTAGAATGTGTCCCAGGCATAGTAGTAAAGCTCCTGCAGTTTTTCCGGCGACATTTTATCCGGCTGAAAGACCACCTTATCTGCCGTGTAATCGTTCCAGTCATAAGAAAAGATGCGCCCCTCCCGTTGGTAGTCGTCGAAAGTCCGGGTATGGGGGAATGGCGTCAGGACTGTAAATTCGGCCAGATCAAGTTCGACTTCCAGGAGGAAGTCCACCAGACGCCGGATATCGTTTTCCGTCTGGCCGTCGAGGCCCAGGAGAATCGTGCCTTCCACGGCGATTCCGTGATCCTTGTAGCGGCGGATACGGTTCCGGATACGTTCGGATGTGTCGTAAATCGCCTGATAAACATACCAGGCTCCCGCCTGGGCGGCGAGATCGAGGACCTTGTCGTCATCCTCGATAGGGTGGCAGCACCATTTCTTCTTCAGGGGGATCATTTCCCGGAAAAGCCCCATCTCCCAGGCTTTGTTCTGGGCGAGGGAATTGTCCACGATGAACAGGCGGTTGTTGTCGATGCTGGCGATTTCCGCGATAACTTTGTCATAGGGACGGGGCCGGAATTTTCTGCCGCCCAGGAAACTGACACAGCAGGGATAGCAGTTGAAGCGGCAGCCCCGCGAGGCGTGGACCAGATCGACCATCTGGACGCCTTTGTAGTTGTACAACTCCCGTTTCAGGATGCTGCGTCGGGCCGTACCGATCAGATCATCCGACGGGAAATTGTTCATATAATCATAGCGTGCCTGGAGGCGGTTTTGCCTGAAATCCTCAAAAACGCCTTCCATGCGCCCTTCCGCTTCTCCCAGGAAAACACAATCGGCATGAAGCATGGTCTCCTCAGCGTGGAGCATGGTGGCGATCCCGCCGAACATGACCTTGATGCCTCGGCTGCGGTAGGCGTCTGCGATTTCCCAGCCCCGTTTCACCTGGCTGGTCAGCATCATGGAAATGCCGACAAAATCGGGTGAATCATCAAGCTGAAGTGTTTCCACGTTTTCGTCGGTAAATTCGACGTCCCATTCGGGCGGAATGGTGGCGGCAAAAACCACGGGACCATGAGGGGGTAGATGAAATTCCGTCTGCCGGGAAAGTTTTCGCCACTTCGGATAGATAAGCTTAAATTTCATATGTTTTCCTGTGTTTTACCACCTGGTGTGGTGATGGGTGATCCCGTTATTCGTTATTGGTTTCCTCTCCCGGTTCTGTCGGGCTGCTTTCGCCAGAAACGGGCTCCGCACTGATCAATGTTAAATGCAGGGTATAAACCCGAGGGGTATAACCCTGGAACGCAATATCTCCGGGAATATTCCCGGTGAGTTTCGATGCCATAATTTCCCGAAGCGGCTGAAACGGCGTCACGTAGGTTTCGATTTTCCAGGTCCGATCCGGATGAATCAGCACGTCCAGCGTTTCTCCGGTGTTGCCCTTAAAGCGACAAAGGGTTGTGCCGTCTTTAAAGACGCCGTGTTCCGGATCCGGAGACGCGGGGGCCTGAAACAGCAGCCGGACATCGTCCATCATGTTTTGCGCGAACGACTCCTTGTCAAAGGGTGCAACCGCCCGGTTGACGGAAAGCGTTGCCCCGTTTGATTGCCCGTCGAACAAAACCAGCCCCTCCAGGGTCATGAGAACACTGTGGAGTACTTGCCTGCCGGGATCCACCACGGTCACGCCAAGCATCGTTGCCGAACGTCCTCCGGGAAAAGTCGCTTCAATCGCGTGAACAAAACGATGAGGGGTTTTAACATAAGGACTCCCGCATACATCTAACAGAACCTGATCGGTTGCCGGATTCAGCTTCTTCATTTCCGCAAGATGGCTGCAGGAAGCAAGCAGGACCAGCAGGCCCCCCAGGAAAAAAAGGCGCGCCGCGGGTGCTTTTCGTTTCATGACGCATCCCGAAAGACCGATTCGGCGATCTTTTCATTCATTTTGACGTTCGTAAATTTCAGCAGGGTGTAATTACCTTCGGATTCGACAATTTTTACCGACTTAATGGCTCCCTTTTGCTGCGTGGACGGAATGATCTCGATCCGCGCGATCATGGCCGCAAATGCTTTTTCCCTGGGTGTCAGGATAAATTTCCGTTCCTTGCCGCCCGTCAGTTCGGCCTGAAAGTGATCGCTTTCCGTAAAGCGGCCCTGGCTCCAAAGACCGATTTCCTGAACGACCACCTGCATGGACGACAACGCTCCACCCGCATCCTCAACAAGCCCCCGGCTTCCCTGCGTGTATCGTTTAACGCTTCCCTTGTGCATCAGGAGGATGCTCTTGACGGGGGTGCTGTATTCCCAGCGGATCGAATCCGGTTTCTGAAAATAAAACCTGCCCTGGGAAACAAGGGGTTTCGTCAGGATTTTCAGGTGCTTATACTGGCTGAATTCGGCCTTGATGGAGACAATGTCCGTACTGTCCCGCCGGATATCCTCCCAGGTTTCTCCCCAGCCGACCAGACCAAAGCAGATCAGAAGAATGGCCGCCGTGAGAAGCTGTTTTTTTACGTTATGCCGTGTAATCATGAATAACCTTCATGGCCTGCCGTCGCCCGGCAAGCGGTTCTTTGCCTGATGCTACACTGCTTCAGCACATGCCGCCGTTGACAAAAATGACCTGTCCCGTGATGTAGGAGGCGTCATCCGAGCAGAGGAAGCGGACGACTTTGGCCACCTCTTCGGCCTTGCCAAGTCTGGCCATGGGGATGACGTCCTTGATGCGTTCGACGGGGGCGTCCTTAATCATCTCCGTATCAATGAGCCCGGGCGCCACAACATTCACCCGGACGCCCATGCGGGCGACCTCCGACGAAAGGGCCCGGCTTGCGGCAATCAAACCGGATTTGGCGGCGGCGTAGTTGACCTGGCCCCGGTTTGACATCACGGCCGACACGGAAGAAATGGACACCACCGAGCCCCGGTGATTTTTGACCATTCTTTGGATAACCGGCTTCGTGACGTTGAAAAACCCCTTCAGGGTGGTTTGAATCACCGTATCCCAGTTTTCTTCGGACATCATCATAAAAAGGCCGTCGGCAGTGACACCGGCGTTGTTGACGAGGATTCGGATATTTTGATTCCGGGAAAGGATGTCTTCCATTTTAGCCGTTGCGTCGGCGGTGTCGGCCACGTCGAAACGGACCGCTTCCCCCTGACCGCCTTTTCCTCGGATCAGGGTGAGGGTTTCATCCGCCGCTGCATCATTTCCCTTATAGGTGATGATTACCCGGTATCCGGCCTGGGACAACTCCACGGCAATGGCCCGGCCGATGCCGCGGCTGCCTCCCGTTACCAGGGCAACCTGTTCTTCAGTCATGATCATACTCCTTTACTGATGTCGGTGTGGTTCCTAATCGTTTTCGAACCGGATGACCTGGATTTCCACGCGGCCGATCATTGCGTCGTCCGCCTGGACCGTCCCCTCCAGGACCGTGTAGTTCGCGGCACTGTACAGAGGTTTGACGGTGGTCGTCAGAATCGTATGGAGAGGAACCCGCTCCACGAGAAAATCGGCGTTTTTTATACCCGCGAGGAGCCCGCCGCCGCTGCCTTCCCTGGCGATGCCTTTCTTCCAACTTATATGAACCGCGGCCGTCTGGGCGACGATTTCGATGATGATCAGGGTGTCGACATAACCTTCCCCATAAAGGGGCAAACGGTCGGAAACGACCGTTCGGGTGATCGCCTGATCCTCAGTGATATCCGTAATTTCGTCGATGAGTTTCATCCGGTCCCTGTGGGGGATCAGGGCTTCAATCGCTATCGGATAAGTCATGCCGTCCTCTGGTCTTCAAAATGTCCCCGTAAGCGGAGGACATTCGACCATTTTACCTCCGGGGAAACAAGTTGCCTTCCTGTATCAAAAAAGGATTTTTTTTTCCACATGTTCAACGACGATAAAATGTGCTAAGAGACGGCCGCATAATAAATGGGAAATGATGAAAGAAGTCAAGGGAATTGTCGATCCGGGCTCCTGCAGGTCGCTTCCCTTGAACAAGATCAGGAAAGCGGCAATATGAAAGACTTGGATACGACCCCAAACGACGGCTCCGCCGCGGCGTGGACCACAGACTTTCTCTCC
>CAZTYA010000051.1:0-9456 GCA_964617255.1 uncultured Syntrophales bacterium | reverse complement strand
AAGCTTGGCCTGATGGGGGAGATAGGGGGTGAAGCTGATTGTTGGATTGGGAAATCCGGGACCGCGTTATCAGAACAGCCGGCATAATTTCGGATTTCTGGTCGTTGACAAACTGGCGGGTCTCTATGGAATCGATCTGGACCGGAAAGATTTTGAGGCCCATTGGGGTAAGGGAAAGCTAGAAGGTATTCCTGTTCTGCTGGCAAAGCCACAGACCTTCATGAATTTAAGCGGCATCGCGGTGCAGCAACTGGCCGGCTTTTTTAGAATTGAATTGAGTGATGTCATGGTGGTTCATGACGACTTGGATTTGCCTTTTGCAACGATTCGCCTAAAGGAGGGTGGCGGTCATGGCGGACATCGAGGATTGATGTCCATAGAAGATCATCTGGGCGATTCCGGTTTTAAGCGGGTTCGTCTGGGGATCGGTAGACCTTGCGAACAGATGGCTCCCGAGCATTACGTTCTGCAGCCCTTTTCGAAAGAGGAAGAAAAAATCCTCCCGGAAATTCTCGAACGGGCCTGTGGGGCAATCAAAGCCGTCTTGACGGAAGACATGCAAAAGGCAATGAGTCAGTATCATAGCAGGAGTGCTATAAAAAATTAATACGAGGAGGTTAGGTGATGTTTAAAGGTAATCGTTTGTTGTCCATTCTCTTTACAGCTATCATTGCGTTTCTGATGATGGCGCCCCTCGCCATCGCCGGCGAGGCGGACATCAAACTGCCGGATCTCTCCCAGGTTTCTTTCATGGGTGGAGCCCTTGGCGGTTTGACCATTCTTAACTGGGGCCTGCTGGTCTGTGCGATCGGTTTGGCATTCGGTCTGTTACAGTATGTGCAGACCAAGAATCTGCCGGCCCATAAGGCCATGCTGGATGTGTCCAATACCATTTGGGAAACCTGTAAGACCTACATTATTCAGCAGGGCAAGTTCCTGGCGGGTCTCTGGGTTTTGATCGCCATTTGTATGGTTTACTATTTCTCCGTTCTCTCGCATATGCCGATGGGCGAAGTGGGCATCATTCTGGCGTGCTCCATCCTCGGTATCCTGGGTTCCTACGGCGTGGCCTGGTTCGGTATTCGGATCAACCCGGTGGCGAACTCCCGCGCGGCTTTCGCCTCTTTGACCGCCAATCCGCTCAGCATGCTGAGCATCTGTCTGCGTTCCGGTATGAGCGTCGGTCTGCTCCTGGTCAGCGTTGAACTCTTCTTCATGATCATCATTCTGGCCTACCTGGGCGAGCTGGCCGGTCCCTGCTTCATCGGTTTCGCCATCGGTGAGTCCCTCGGCGCCAGCGCGCTGCGTATCTGCGGTGGTATCTTCACGAAGATCGCCGACATCGGTTCCGACCTGATGAAAATCGTTTTCCATCTGCCGGAAGACGATCCGAAAAACCCCGGTGTCATCGCCGACTGTACGGGTGACAACGCCGGTGACAGCGTCGGCCCCTCGGCGGATGGTTTTGAAACCTACGGCGTCACGGGCGTTGCCCTCATCGCCTTCCTGGCCCTGGCCCTGGCGGACAATCCGGAAATGGGCGGCAAGCTGGTCGTCTGGATCTTCGCCATGCGTATCCTCATGATCATCACGTCGCTGGTCTCCTACTTCGCAAACAACGTCCTGAGCGGCGCCCTGTACGGCGGCAAGAAGGAATTCAACTTCGAGCACCCCCTGACCAACCTGGTCTGGATCACCTCGATCGTTTCGATCCTCGTTACCTTTGCCGCAAGCTACTACCTGCTGGCGGATCTCGATCCGGTGAAGTACGGGTCCCTCTGGTGGGCCCTGGCCATCATCATCAGTTGCGGCACCATCGCCGGCGCCTTGATTCCTGAGTTCACCAAGGTCTTCACGAGCCCCACCTCCCGTCACTGCGAGGAAGTCGTGAACGCCTCCCGTCAGGGTGGTCCGTCCCTGAACATTCTTTCCGGTATGGTCGCCGGTAACATGTCCTGCTTCTGGGAAGGTTTGACCATCCTGTTCCTGATGTTCATTGCCTACCTGGTTTCCAAGAATCCGGCCGTTATGAACCTCATGCCGGCCGAGTATGTTTTTGCCGCGCCGGTGTTCGCCTTCGGTCTGGTGGCCTTCGGTTTCCTGGGCATGGGCCCCGTGACGATCGCCGTCGACAGCTTCGGGCCGGTTTCCGATAACGCCCAGTCAATTTATGAGCTGTCCATGATCGAGTCCGTTCCTAACGTGAAACAGGAAATCAAGAAGGGTTTTGGTTTCGATCCCGATTTCGAGCATTCCAAGCATTATCTGGAAAGCGCCGACGGTGCCGGCAATACCTTCAAGGCGACGGCAAAGCCCGTGTTGATCGGTACGGCCGTTGTCGGTGCGACCACGATGGTGTTCGGTATCATCATCCTGCTCGAGCGGCTCTTCGGTAACGTCATTGCAAAACTCTCCCTGGTACAGCCGGAAATCGTTCTCGGTCTCATCGCCGGCGGTTGCGTTATTTACTGGTTCACCGGCGCCTCCACCCAGGCCGTTGTCACGGGTTCCTACCGGGCGGTGGTTTATATCAAGCAGAACATCGATCTGAGCAAAAAAGCGGCTTCGATCGAAGACAGCAAGGAAGTCGTCAAGATCTGTACGATTTACGCCCAGAAGGGAATGATCAACATCTTCATCGTCATTTTCTTCATGGCCCTGGCCCTGTCCTTCTTCGATCCCTACTTCTTCATCGGTTACCTGATCGGTATCGCCTTCTTCGGTCTGTTCCAGGCCATCTTCATGGCGAACGCCGGTGGCTGCTGGGACAACGCCAAGAAGATTGTCGAAGTCGATCTGAAGGAGAAGAACACGCCCCTGCACGAGGCGACCGTTGTCGGCGACACCGTCGGCGATCCCTTCAAGGATACCTCTTCGGTTTCCATGAACCCGGTCATCAAGTTCACGACCCTGTTTGGTCTGTTGGCCACGGAAATCGCCGTGACCATGACCAATGCCAACTTGAAGCTGGGTCTTGCGGCGGTTTTCTTTGTCATCGCCTGTATTTTCGTGTACCGGTCCTTCTACGGCATGAGGATTTCGGCTGAGAAACTGTAATTGTTAAACGGCAAGGGAGGGAAAGTTTCGGCTTTCCCTCCCTTTTTGCTTTTAAAAAGGAGCAAAAGGTGTGTGAAGATGGTGGTCAGGAAAGGAGGACCTGCACGATGAACGGTCAAGAACAGGCGGATATTTATACCGGAAGAGCAGATCTAAAGACCTGTGTCGCTTTCCACGGTCACCTCTGTCCCGGTCTGGTTTACGGTTATCGGGTGGCCCGGGAGGCGATGAGACGGCTGGCCTTATCTCGGGCGGCGGACGAGGAAACGGTGGTCATTTCCGAGAACGACTCGTGCGCCGTCGATGCCTTTCAGGTACTGCTGGGAACCACTATCGGCAAGGGAAACCTGATCCTGCGGAATTACGGGAAAAATGCTTTTACCGTCTTTGACCGGAGATCCGGTCTGGCCCTGCGTTTCATCCGTCGAAAGGCCTATGCCTACCAGGGAAAAGAACCGGAGGAGTACACCGCCCTGGAAGAGAAGATGAACAACGGGGCTGCCACACCGGAAGAATTGCAGAGGCAAAAACACCTTAAGGCCTTGGATTTGCTGCATTTGCCCTTTTCTGATCTCTACGACACGGAAGAAGTTGCGGCGCCCATGATGCCGCCTTATGCGACCCTTTCGCCGTCGCTTCCCTGCGATACCTGCGGCGAGATGACCATGGCATCCCGTCTGGTGACGTCAGCCGACGGGAAACGACACTGCCCTGTCTGCGCGGAAGGAGAATCAAAAATTTCAAATGCCGTCCATCATCCCTGATTGAGGCGGAAACGATTGGGCAGGACCTTTTCCTCCCCTGTTATGGGAGACGTTAAGCTAAAAACTGTAAGCGAAACTTACCCCGCCGTATAAGAAATCGTGGTCTTCACCGGTCATGCTGAAATAGTCCATTTCCCATTTGGCTTCGGTGCAAAGCGGGAAAGTGTAGGACAGGGTCGGCGTAATGGTGATGCTCTCTGAAACGACGTAAGGTAAACTAACCGTCAGGGTCCCGTCATGAAAATTGTCAAATTCATGGCCGGTTTCATTGCCTTCGCCGTCGACTTCCGGATACTCTTTCGCATTGTTGCCGGATAAATAGGCCGCGGAGGCGCACAATTCAAGGGAGAATTTATCCGAGAGTTGGAAATTGCGGTTAAAGGAAAGCACGAAATACCAATAAAGATCATAGCCGATTTCCCGATAAACGGTGAGGGTTGGGTTGAGCGGGATATTCAAACCCAAAGTCAGATACACATCCTGAGAATCGTCGTCGCTGTCCATATCGTAGTAGCTGTATCCGACTTCGTATTTCAGGCAGCCGAATTCTCCCTCATAGGAGAGGGTATAATCCGTTTCGTACCAATGTCCTTCCCCCTCCGTGTAGGGGTCTGAATCCCAGCTGCCCCAGACATTGGCTGAGAAGCCTTTGTAGTTCATGGTAAACGATGGTTGCAGGACCAAACTGTGGCGGCTTAACTCCTGTCCGCGGTCGATATACCGGCTCAGGGCGGCAAGCGCTATCTCCCCTGAAAAACCTTCTTCCTCCCCTGCGGCTGCAGGAAACGCACCGGCCAGGAGTACAACCGAGACCATAAGAGCCAGTAACCTTTTCCTCCCCATGTATTCGTCCTTCTTTTTGAACGGGTATAGTCATGATTAAGATTCACACGCCGTGGGGGAAATTGCAAATACCGTTCCGAATGTGTTGCTGCGAAAAGATTCAGAAAAGCCGGGCAAGGTATTATATCGTTTGAAAGAGAAGACATCTTTGTAAGGGCAGGATTTCGGCCGCCGTATATCAAGGGGAAAACATTACGCTGAAATCGCCTTCCGTCGAGGCTGGTCTGCAGAATCGGGAAGACGGCGAAGCATCGGTCGAGATGCAGACTTTGAAATAAAGGCGTCCCTTCCCGAAGAAGGGGCGCCTTTATTGTTCGATAGAGCAAAGGATTATTTTTTACCCTTTTTCACGGGTTTTTCCGGTACTTTTTCGAGTTCTTTAACGGTGGTATCCCACTTGTCAATCATCGCTTTTAATTCGACGGCTTTGGCTTTTGCACCCTCTGCGTTGGCGGCGATCATGCCCTTGGTCGCCTGAAGTTCCTGCGTGAAGAGGAGAACATCGGCATCCCAGGCCTCTTTCTGGGTCGCCATTTTCTTTTCGATTACCAGAGCGGCGGCTTGGACGGCCATCCACTGTTCCTCCAGGCCGGCAATGGTTTTGGTGACTTCATCCGTCAGGGCTTTTTTGGCCACACCGGCGGCTTTGGTTGCCTTGTCAAAGGCCGTTTTTGCAGCCAGATAACCGACTTTTGCCGCTTCAAATTCTTCCGCCTGCAACTGCTTTTCCGCTTCCCCCCAGAGCATCTTCCCTGCTTCCATCGGCACGGCCGCGTATTTTTCCGCACCTGCGGCGGTGGCGGCATTCAATGCACCCTGCGCGGCAGATTTTTCCGCCTCGGGAGGCTTGGCGCAGCCGATGATAATCAGGGCCAGCATGAAAATGAACAGGGACACGACCGAGAATCTAAGATTTTTCATAAATACCCTCCTTTTTGATATGATTGAACGACCCTTTGTTCTGGTAAATTTGGCGGATTGTGCTGCTTTTTCCACATGTTGTCAAGTTTTTCCCCGGCGGAAATTTCTCAGGATCCGATTAATCTGCTGCGAAACAGAAAGAAAACGGCGCCCAGCAGACAAAGCCCGGCCCAGAAATAATCCATGGTCGGTTTTTCCTTCATGTAGAAGACGGAGAAGGGGACAAAGACCGACAGGGTGATGACTTCCTGGAGGATTTTCAACTGGCCGACCGTCATGACCTGGTGCCCGACCCGGTTTGCCGGCACCTGGAGGAGATACTCGAATAAAGCGATGCCCCAACTGACCAAAGCCGCCACAATCCAGGCCCGGCCGGATAAGTTCCGGAGGTGACCGTACCACGCGAAGGTCATGAAAACGTTGCTGCAGCAGAGCAGACTGACGGTAACAAGATAATGATTCATATTTCACCCAATTGATAATTTGCCGCTCTATTAAGGGCGAACATGATAAAAAAGCAAGCAAATTCTTGTGCTTGGTGAAAATTATTGCGAAAAGTGGGCGCCGACCTTCATAGTCGATGTTTATGTGCCCGAGATAAGATTGTTGCCTGTGAAATCAGAGTTCAGCGCTGGTCGCCAGAGGAAGAATCCGGTTTCTGGGTGATCCGGGTGTAAATCTGAAAGAAGGGGTACAGAATCCCGACGAAGCTGAAGAGGATGATAAAACTGCCGGAGAAAAAATACATGATAAAAGTCTGAGGGTGTTTTAGCGCATAGGCGCCGATCAGCACCTCGATACCGAAAATCAGGAAAAAGATGGAAAAGACGCCGATAATCACATTTTTGAGCCACCAGAGCCAAGATCCCACGAATAGATACGCTCCTTGTTTGTAAGATATTCAAATTTTTTCTGAACATGAAGAAAGCCGGTTTTATTGTCAAGAGAATATTCGCTCTTGACAAGACAAACCGATTATTCAATAGTTTCCGCCAAGTTTAATCACGCTCACGGGTTGCGCAGGAAGGTAAGGGGTGCCGCTGTATCTTCCCTGATCCGAGAGACTACTTTTTTCGGGATTGACAGGAAAATGAGCCGTTTCTGGAGCGACGTCGTCCACACCATCAAACCCTATGTGCCGGGGGAGCAGCCGAAGCTGACCAACCTGGTCAAGCTCAATACAAATGAGAACCCCTATGGTCCCTCGCCGAAAGTGCTGGAAGCCGTGAAAGCGGAGGCGGCGGACACGCTGCGCCTCTATCCGGACCCGAATGCCGACCGGGTCAAGGCGGCCGTGGCGGACTATTATGGTTTGACTTCCCCGCAGGTATTCGTGGGAAACGGCTCCGACGAGGTCCTTGCCTTCGCTTTTCAGGGATTGCTCAAGCATGAAAAACCTCTTTTATTTCCGGATATTACATACAGTTTTTACCCTGTTTACTGCCGAATTGATGAGATTATCTATGAGACGGTGCCGGTTACGGATGACCTGCAGATCCGGCTGGACGACTATCTGCGACCGAACGGCGGTATTATCTTTCCCAATCCCAATGCCCCGACGGGGCGGCCGGTCTCTCTTTCCGCAATTGAGGCGTTGCTGAACAAAAATACCGATTCCGTGATCGTTATCGATGAGGCCTATGTGGATTTCGGTACGGAAACCGCCGTGCCTCTGATCAGTCGCTTCCCCAACCTGCTGGTGATTCAGACGCTGTCCAAGGCGCGTTCCCTGGCAGGGCTCCGGGTAGGATTCGCCATGGGCGATCCCCAACTGATCGAAGCCCTGGATCGCGTCAAAAACAGCTTTAATTCCTATCTCCTGGATCGTTTTGCCATTTCCGGAGCCGTGGCGGCCCTTGAAGATCGAACCTATTTCGAAGAGACCCGGGCGAAAATCATCCGCACCCGGGAAACGCTGGCGACAAATATGCGAGGCCTGGGTTTTGAGGTGCTGCCGTCGTCGGCAAATTTCATCTTTGTCCGGCATCCGCAGCAAGACGCTGTGGAACTGGCCCGGAAACTTCGTGAACGGTCCATCATTGTCCGTCATTTCCCTTTGCCGCGGATCGAACAGTACCTGCGCATTACGGTGGGGACCGACGAGCAGTGTAGGGCTCTGGTTTCCGCTCTTGCGGAAATTCTTGGATAGATGAAGATCGTTATGCCGGCGAACGGCGGAATCCAGGGGGAATATGCATGGATAACGGATCAATAGACTATAAATCAATGTCATTTTGAGGCGTCAGCCGAAGAATCTAATTCTTTCAATACACTGAGATGATTAGAATCTTTACTTTATTCAGGATGACCATGAACGCAAATAAAGCATTACGGCACAGTCTTTGAGTCCGGTATGACATGGCAGATGTTTGCTTGCCGGACGATTAATTACCAGCGAAAGAGGTTCATCATGGCAGGCGTGACCCGTTTCGGCGTATCTTTAGAAGACACCCTTCTAAAGCGTTTTGACGAACACATCCACAGAAGAAAATACACCAATCGTTCCGAGGCGATCAGGGACCTGATCCGGGAGGAACTCGTCCGGGAGCAGTGGCGGGAAAACAGTGAAGTCACCGGCGCCATCACGCTGGTCTATGATCACCATCACCGCGGTCTGGTTTCCCGTCTCCTCGACATTCAGCACGACTACCATCACACCATATTTTCCAGCCAGCACATTCACCTCGACCATGACAATTGCCTGGAAATCATCATCACGAAAGGGAAGGCACAGATCATCGAGGAGCTTTACGGGAAGCTGAAATCCGCTAAGGGCGTTAAGCACGCGGGCTTTGCCATGGCGACAACGGGCGATATTTCTGCTTGACATCCACCCCTCTCGGATATATCAACGTGCCACGGATATTATATTCGTGGCATTAAATGTCGGGAAGCGGGATCGATGCCAATGATCGACATGACCCTCCCGGGATGGGGATGGCTTCTCTGCCAAGCATCAAAATAGACTTGACAGGGAATATTTTTTTGCCTTATAGGTGCTACGAAAAAAATATTCATAACATTTTCCTGCTGCGGAGGGTTTATGAAAAAGCTCGTGAATGGTGTGGGTATTTTGTGTTTTGTTCTTTTCATGATTGCGGCCAAACCTGGATGGGCGGCCCATCCGCTCATCACGGACGATACGGGAACCCAGGGGAAGGGTGGGTATGAAATTGAACTGAACGGCGAGTTCGAACATGACGATGAGGACGGAGTCGAGTCTGAGGTCACAACCATTGCAGGTGCTCTCTCTGTCGGTTTGGCGGATGCGCTTGACCTCGTTCTGAGCATACCCGTGCAGTTTACACGCGTGATTGAGGATACGGAAGAAGGACATGAAACGACAACGGAGGAGGGCATATCCGACATCTCCATCGAATTGAAGTGGCGATTCTTGGAACGGAAAGGCCTGAGCTTTGCCGTCAAGCCGGTTGTAACCCTTCCAACGGGGGAGCGAAATGAGGGACTGGGCGGTGGCAGGATCACCGGCAGCCTGTATCTGATCTCGACGCTGGAAAAGGGGCCGGTTTGCTTTCATGCCAATGTGGGATACATTCAGAATGAAAACAAAAATGACGAGCGAAAGGAATTATGGCATGCATCCCTGGCAATGGAATATGTCGTTCTGGATAAATTGAAACTGGTGGCCAATTTTGGTGTCGACCGGAACGCGGACCGGGCTTCGCAAACCAACCCCGGCTGGGTCATCGGCGGTATTATCTACAGCCTGACTGATTCCCTCGATTTGGATGTCGGCGTCAAAGCCGGGTTGAATGACGTTGCTCCCGATTATTCCGTGCTTATGGGTTTGACGTGGGGTTTTTAAAGATTGCAGGCTCCGCGCAGTTAGCCAGATAACCCCGGGAAAAAT
>CAZTYA010000050.1:0-9505 GCA_964617255.1 uncultured Syntrophales bacterium | reverse complement strand
CTCTTCGGTTACCTTTTATTATGAGGCAACAGGACCGGCGCAAAGGAGTGGACAATCCGAACAACACACTGACGCACTGAAAGGGAGGCCTGAAAATGAGGAAGGCACCGGTAAGAAACGGCGGCGACGTGCTCTTGGAACTTTTTCAGATGAAGGGTTTCGAACATATTTTCTGCTCCCCCCTGTCCGTCTGGGCGCCTCTTTGGGAAGCTCTGGCCCGACAGAAGGAAAGCACAGGTACGGAATCCCCCCGATATATCAACTGCCGCCACGAAGTACTGGCGGTCGGCATGGCTTCCGGCTATTACAAGGCAACCGGACGGCCCCAGATTGTTCTTCTCCCCACAGGCATGGGTGTATTAAATGCCGCGATGGCGATTCGGGGCGCCTACCAGGAACGAATCCCCATGATCATCCTCGCTCCGGATTCCTTTGGCCTGGGTGAAAATCGCCACCTTGATCCGGGGCCGGAATGGCCTTACCTGCTTGCGGACCTCGGCGGGCCTGTCCGGTTTTCAGAAAACATTGTGAAATGGGGAAAAGAAATTAAAACCCCCCGAGATATAATTTCGGATTTTATGCGGGCCTGCTACTTTGCGGAAATGGTCCCCCGGGGTCCGACGCTCTTGAGCATTCCCTTCGAACTGCTGATGGCGCCGATGGATTTCGCACTTCCCCCAGACATCACCCCGCAGCCCCTTGTAACCGACGAAGCGTCATTGAGAAGCCTTGCGACAACGCTCCTTCAGAGCAAAAATCCCATTATCATTGCCGAGCATGCTTGCCGTAACCGGGGAGAGATCGACACGCTGACCCGGTTCGCGGAACTGCTGGGGGCTCCGGTGTTTGAATACCCCTACCCCATGTATAAAAATTTCCCCAGAACACACCCCCTTCATGGAAGTTTCGCTGGAGAGGATATCTTGATAAATGCCGACTGCATCCTGCTCGTCGGCTGCAACGCCCCCTGGCACCCGCCACGGGTTGATCTGCCGGAAACCACAAAAGTCATCGTCATGGAAGAAGATCCCCTCCGGCCCCGGGCACCTTACTGGGGCTATAAGACGGATGTTTGCATTGCGGGAGATATCCGGACGAATCTGGAAAGTCTTTGTCGATATATTGCAGAAAAAATTGTTAAAACGCCCGGCAAAGCGGAAGAGATCGAAACGCGCGCAAAACATTGGCATGACTTTAACGCAAAGAGCCGACAAGCGGTAAATTCATCAGAAACGGCCTCGGGGATGGTCGCCGCGGTATTCCTTTTCCGCATACTTGCGGAAATCCTTCCCGATGATACCGCCATTGTCGATGAAATCATCGCCCAGGGGATGCACATGATGCAGCATCTCTTCACAAACGATTCCTTTCACCACTACCGCGGCGCGGCCGGCGGTCTGGGGACCGCCGTCCCGACGGCCCTCGGAATCAAGCTGGCCGATCCAGCGAAAACAGTTGTCTGCATTATCGGCGACGGATCGTTCAACTATGAGCCCGTCCTTTCCTGTCAGGGCTGTTCACAGCAGTATGACTTGCCGATTCTGATCGTGATTTGCAACAACCAGGGATTCGTCTCCCAGACGTGGAACACAAGAAAGTATTTTTCTGAAGGATCCGCGCTCAGGACCGGCTCTTTCTACGGAGATGTCATCGCACCCACGCCGGATTACTGGAAGATAGCAGCGGCATTCGATGCATACGGAGAACGGGTAGGAGAATCGGAAAACCTGAAAGCCGCCCTTGAACGGGGCATGGCGGCCGTCAGCCAAGGGCGTACAGCCGTCATTGACGTTATTTTGGAACCGTAAAACTGGAAGGGGGCGGATTTATAACACAAATAAATCCGTCCCCGTTTTGTCTTTGGCCGCTACACCCGAATATCCAGATAAGGTTTGGTTTCGGGTTCACCCATGAATTGTGCGCGCTGATATGCCAGAAGCGCTGACTGATACGGGCTGCCCCGAATGTCTTTTGCCCGGGATTGGAGCACATATATTTTAGGAGAATTCGAGGACCTGCGGACGGACAGGTCGCCGCTTTCCTCCGTTGCATTCCTTTTTCCCCCTTCATCATAAACCAGAGTCAGCCGATCTCCCGGCGGAGCACGCTCCTCCCTGTGGTCTGAACGATCCGTAAGGTCCGTTTGAACCGTCCGGGGTTCGATCAACCGGATGACGGACTCACCGGGATATGAGAGTGCAAGATATTCCATGCGGCCCCTGCGCCATGGGAAATTTCTGCCTACCTGCGGTGTAAAAAAAACGAACCGACTCGTCTATCCGACATCCATCGGACAGTCCGTACGGTTCATCAATCATGGATCAGACATGTCTTTGTTTATAGGATTCACCAAATCATAACAAGACGATATCTTGATGGATTTTCATTATACATGAAAAAATAACAGCGGTCTTCGCTTTTAATTCTTCCCGAAATCGGCCCATCGCCCCGACCGAAACAGACTCTCTTTTTATTCGCCTCCCCGGTTTCGGGCAGGAATCCTTCTTTTATTTCGCAAAATACAGGCCAATATCTGAGCTTTGGTCACGTTCCGGCATGTTTCACGTTTATGCAATGATTATGCATCATTAAGAAAAGATGTGATTGAAAACACTTAGCGGGGGAAAATATTCAGGAAAAGGTCACCTGCCAGGGAAATACTCCTGTCCTTACAGACTGTTCGCATCGCGTGAAGGACGAATCCGGACTGCTCTGCCTTTTTCGGATGCATCATAGGCGGTTTTCAGGATGGTCCTCTCCGGCCGGGACGGAACCTCACAGGTACCCATGGCCGACAGATAGCCGTCCATTCGATCCCGGACGGAACAAAAAGCGGCCAGTTGTTTGTGAGGTACGGGCCAGCCCTTCGGGATTTTAAGGGCCAGGGGATTCACACTTTTATTTCCGATTCGGACTTCATAGTGAAGGTGGGGTCCCGTTGCCAAACCGGTCGCGCCAACATTGCCGATGGTCTGCCCTTGTTCCACACTCCGACCCGGGCGGATCCCTTTCGAAATTCTGGATAAATGACCGTAATAGGTTTGCCAACCGTTGGGGTGTTTGATGATAATCAGATTCCCGTATGCGCCCTTTCGTCCGGAAAACATAACTTTGCCGTCTCCAATGGCGGAAACGGGCGTCCCCTTGGCCGCAGCATAGTCAAGTCCGTGATGTGGTCGGTAAATCTTCAATACAGGATGAAATCGGCCTTTGGAAAAATATGAACTGATCCTGCGGAAATTCAGCGGCGCCTTTAAAAAAGCTTTTTTTCGGGAATTCCCGTCTTCGTCATAATAATCGGTTTTTCCATCGTGTTCAAAACGGTAGGCTTTAAAAGTCTCGCCGTTGTTTGTAAACTCAGCAGCCACAATTTTCCCATATTTCCGGAACTGGCCGTTATAAAAATAGCCTTCGGTAATGATCTGGAATGTATCCCCTTTGCGCAGGTCGCTCGTAAAATCAATGTCCCAGGCGAAAACATCGGACAGATCAAGAGCCAAAAGAAGGTGTTCCCGATCTTCGCCAATGGAAGCGATCAAGTTGTCTTCTATTGCCCCTGAAAGGGTCAAGAGCTTCTTCTCATAAGCCAGTTCGTTCTTTTCCGCCTGGAAACCGCTGGCGACCCGCTTAATTTTCAGATATGAGTCCCGGTTGATCCAATAGACAAATGAACTGACCCGACTCTGACAATCCACCGTCAGGGTATAGGACTGACCGGCATGTAGGGATTTCAAAGGATGTACATCGGCCGCCACATCGCGCATGGCGAAGAGTTCCTTGATGTCAAGACTGTATTTTTCAAAGATCGCCAGTAGGGTTTCCCCCTTCATCACCGTATCATGAATGGCCCGGTATTGGGATTGCACCGGCGGCGTCTTGGTTTCGGTGCGATGACGAAACCACTGCGCGGTTGTCAGGCCCAGGCATGTCATTAAGACTACGCCAAAGGTAAACAGCAAGACCCGCTTTCCGATCAAATCTTACCCTCCATTAAAAAAAACGCTTAACGAATATGGACTTTCTTCCCCCCGGGCACAGCGACGCCGACTCCGTGTTTGCTGCACCGGCAACAATAAAAAAACCCTGCCATCTCTCCACGACAGGGTCCGGTTGCTTATGGTGTATTACGTGATACCTTTGCTTTCATAACGAGCACTTCCTCTTGTCTCTCTTCGGGATTCAAGGATTGCCGCAACTTGCCATCGATTTAGACTAAAGTCAAGTAGAATTCATCAAAATGAGGCCTTTTTCTACCAATATACCTATTTTATCTAACTTTTCCGACTGAACAGACGGTCAAAGATTGGAAACAGATAAACCAGGGGCTGCAGGAAATTGACGATACGGGGAATCACACCCACCACCGGGATTCCTGAAGCCTTCGTGATGGCCTCCCGGTTCTCTTCAATCATCCGGCTGTCCGTCTGAGGCTTTTCCGCATCGATCATGATGATTCCCAGGGGTTCAATACCCCGATGCTTCAATGCTTCAACGGTCAAAAGGGTATGATTGATGGTCCCAAGGCCCGCCCGGGCGGCTATCACCGGCGGCGCTCCTGTTTTTGCGACCAGATCAACCATTATCATGTTTTCCGTCAGGGGAACCATAAGCCCTCCCGCCGCTTCAATCACCAGGGGTGAACATCCCTCCCCCCGGCGTTCGATCTCCTGCAGCAGAAATTCCGGATCGATACTTTTGCCTTCATCACGGGCGGCAAAGTAAGGCGCTTTGGCCTCCTTGAAACAATAAATGACGGCATCGGCGCAGTCTTTTCCTTTTAACTCACCAACATAACGATAAACGAACTGGGCGTCGCTGTCCGTATCATAGGGATCGCGACAGCCCGTCTGGGCCGGTTTCAGATAGCAGGGCTTATGATTACGGGCATAAAGATACTGCATGAGAGCCAGTGACAAAACCGTCTTGCCAACGCCCGTATCGGTTCCGACGATAAACAGATTATCCATGATTCTTGACCTCTTTCTGATAGATTTCATACAAAGACCGGACGAATAATGTTACATCCGTCGCGTCATGTAAAGCCGACATACCGATTCGCAGGATGGCATGATGGAGCGCCACCGTCGGATAACGTGCCGCAAAAACCAGAATGCCCCTTTCTTTAAGAGCCAGGGATACCTGAACGGCCAGATCTTCATTGCCAATCTCGACCCCCAGTATGTGTGCGTCACCGAAGGCATGAAACCCTGCCTGGGACAGAACCTTTTTCATGCTGTAACTGATTGCGGCGAGCTTGTCCCTTTCCGGATCCGCCTGCCCGACGATCTTGAGAATTTCTACGGCGGCCCCGGCATGGAACGGGGGAAGGGTCGTCGTGAACATCAGGGGGGCGGAAAAATTGATCAGGTATTCTTTGACCATGGCCGGTACAAGGAGAAAGGCGCCGAAAAAGCCGAAGGCCTTGCCGAAAGTTCCCACGGCAATATCGGCGACGTCCCTGGCGATGCCCCGGCCTCCGGAACCGATGGCGCCGAAAGAATGGGCTTCATCGACGATGGACAGGAAAGTGTATTGTTTTTTCAGCCGGGCCAGGTTATTCACATCCAGGAGGTCTCCGTCCATGCTAAAAAGCGCTTCCGTCACCACCGCCGTTTGGGACATACAGTTTCTATTAAGCTTTTTTTCCAAATGATCAAGGTTCCCATGCCGAAAACCGATAATGTCGGCGCCGCTTAAGGCCATCCCCTTGACACTGCTCGCATGAATATGCTGATCCACCAGCACCCGGTCACCCGGCTCAAAGAGGGTGGACAGAAGGCCCAGATTCGCCTGAAAACCGCTGGGAAAAAAGAGGGCCGCTTCATAGCCGAAATATTCGGCATAGGCCGCCTCCGCCTCCCGGATGAGATGGTAGTTTCCCGCCACCAGGCGGGATGAGGACGATGAAGTCCCATGGTATTCGATATTTCGGATGAGAATGTCCTTCAAAACTGCTGAATCGGCCAACCCCAGGTAGTCATTTGAGGCGAAACTCAGGTAGGGTTTCCCGTCCGTATAGACATATTTACCCTCCTTTTTTCCGATGACCGGGGGATTGCGGTACAATCCCGTTTTTTTCTGAAGGCTCAGTCTGTCGCGGATGCGTTGGTTAAACATGCAAATACCTGTTCATAATGTTCTTTTAGTCTCGCCGCCTCGAATTTCCCGTCATAATCCACGGTGGAAAACCAGAACTCGCCCTTTATAACTGTTTGCCCTTCCCGTTCTGCCGATATCAGGTAAATGAAACTGCGGTCACTCTGACCGGTCAATTCTCCTTTCAGATTTAAGGAACCCGCCTCCGGCAACAGGTCCGGCAGAATGCATCGCCTCACCTTCATGAGAAACGCATGCTTATTGAAGTTATTGCACCGTCGAATATGTAACGCCCCGAGTTGTGCAAGGGCTTCGAAGAGCGTAAAAACAGCCTTCCCATCGAAGGCGGCGGTCCCCCGTATTTCATCGGAACCGATGGCCGTAATCCGGTCCAGTAGAATAATGGACTTCAGACCGGAGTTGATGATGATTTCTTCCGACATTTCCTGCCGCCTTATATCTTGATGACCAGGGCCGCGTTTTGGCCTCCGAAACCAAAATTTTCGATGATAAACGTCTTGCCCCGGACATGACGACCCGTATGGACAAAGTCGATCCCCTGTACACAGGGTTGCTCCAGATTCCTGATCCTGGGAAGGTATCCCATACCCTGGGCGGTTAGGGTAACAGCCAGTTCGACGGCGCCGCAGGCCGTGGATAGATGGCCGATCCATGACTTAAGGGCGATCACCGCAGGCGTCCGGCCGGGGAAAACTTCCCTGATGATCTTCGCCTCCACCTGATCGTTCAGAACCGTACCCGTACCGTGGGCGACAACGAAGTCGATTTCTTCCGGTGAGACTTCTGCTTCCGCCAGGGCTTTCCAGACGGCCTGTGCCGCCGTTTTCCCGTCAGGCGCCGGCGCGGTCATGCGGTATCCGTCAATGGTATTGCCGTAACCCGAGATTTCGCCGAGAATGGACGCACCACGTTCCAGCGCATGGTTGCGCTCTTCAAGAACAAAAAACGCACCCCCTTCCCCGGAAACAAAACCGCCACGATTCTCGTCGAAAGGACGACTCGCCTGATCCGGATCGCCTTCGCCCCGAAAAAGTGCCCCCGCCGTCCTGTAGGCGAGGATGCCTCCGGGATAGGCGCGGGAATCACCCCCCCCGGCGAGGGCACAATCCAGGTATCCGTCCCGGATGCGCCGGAAAGCCTCACCGATTGCCGAAAGAGCGGCGGCACACGCTGTGCCGACCGTCAGGTTTTCGCCCCTGATGCCACAGGACTTGGCAATGACCGAAGCCGCTGTATTGGGCAGGAACCGGAGAATCCACAGGGCATCGACTTTACTGCGGTCCATTTCACCGCCGGTGATGTGAGGAAATTCGGTACCGATGTCGAGGTGAGGTCCCGCGCCGACAAAAAGCCCCGCTTCAGCCAGCATTTCCCGCGTCAGGCCGGTCCCCCGAACTGCATCCAGGGCGGCCGCCAGAGCGAAAGCGGCGCCACGGTTCAGGTAGCGCCGTTCCTTGAATGCTCCCGTGTAGCGCCGAAGTTCAAAATCCCGAACGGGCGAAACGACAACTTCCGGTTCGAAATCAGGCCTTTCAAAAACAACACGGCCGTCCAGAAGCGATGACCGGATCTCTTCCGGAGATTTGCCAAGGGGCGAAATGACCCCCATCGAAGTGAGAACAACGCGTCTTTTCATCTATTTGCAGCAGTATATTTCATCAATGGTTTTTCTTTTGATGGGTTTGGCCGTCTCGGCGGGGTATCCCGAGGTAATGAAACAGATCAGTTCCATATCCTCAAGGCCCAGCAATTTTTCCGCCTCATCGAGAAAAATCAGCGGCGCCGACATGATGCAGGAACCGAGGCCGATTTCCTCGCCTTTCAGGAGATAGCACATCACCGAAAGCCCTGCCGTCATGTGGAGGTTCATGACCCGGATGGCTTCCAGTTTGGGTCCGAACAGCTTTTCCGGTCCCACCAGCAGTTCTTTCGGTCGCACGGTGACCACCGCCATCAGGACCGGCGCGTCGAACATGAAGGCCATATAGCGGTTGTAGAATTTGATGCGATTTTTCATCCATTTCGGCCGTCCCTCCCCGGCGGCAACCTGCATGAGGCCTTCCTGGACGGCGTTCATCCCCTGCCGGATCTGCTCCCGAAAATGGGGCGATTTGAGACGGATAAAGCGAATAGGCTGTATGTTGGACGGCGAGGGCGCCACGAGGGCCGCATGCACCATCCGTTCGACCATGTCATCGGCGGGAATGTCGGGCTTGTATTTACGGATGCTGCGACGCCGGGTCACCAGTTCGTCAAAGGTCATCATCTTGTCACGCTTCATGGCTTAACCTTTGCTCCGGAAGGCGATGTAACTGACCAGATCCTTTATCTTTAACGCCGGCCCGGCCTCGAGATCGGCAAGAATTTCGCCGATCCGTTCCGCCGGCAAGAAGGGAAAACGCGCCCCCAGGTAACTTGACGGGGCTTCTCCCCGGCGCTCCGCCTCAACCAGAAAGAGACGGAAATTCCGGAGAAAGATGTCGTCGTCTTTCACCGTAATGTGAAAATGGTGATTGATGGAAACCGACAACTCCAACAGATCAATGGACTCCGCGCCCAGTTCCCGCACAAGATAGGTTTCCGCCGTGATCGTCTGTCCTTCAACATCCATAATATCCATAATCATTTCGCGCAATGTCTTAAGAATATCCATGCATTCCCCACCTTGAATTAATGTTTCATGATGCCCGTTTTACCGGCTGACAATCCGCCGTCCAGCGTCAGAATCGTTGCGTTGATTCCGACTGCGGCCGGTGACAGGAGAAACAGAATTGTCTCCGCCACTTCCTCCGCCTCGAGGGCACGCTGGAGCGGAACCTGACGGATGATTTCCGGATTGGCCTCCAGAAAGGCGCGACTGCGGCCGGCCTGGACATAACCGGCGCGCAGAATCACGCTGGTAACGCCCTTCCCCGCCAATTCAAGGCCACAACTCCGGTAAAGGGTTTCGGCGGCGAGTTTCGCCGCAGCATAAAACCCCTGCCCAGGCGCGGGCCTCTCCGCGGCGGATGAGGAAACATAAATCAGCCGTCCTCGCTTCATCCGAAGCATGCCTCTGGCCACACGCTTCAAGAGGATGGCCCGGGCGGCGACATTCTCCGAAAAGTAGGCCCGTATGCGATCTTCATCGGCTGCGGCGATTAGCGTTTCATAATCACCCTGGGCAAAATCGACGAGAAAATTATAACAGAAGTCCTTCGCGAAAAGCGTTTCCAGAGACAGCGGATCGCCAAGGTTGAACCGGATCGTCTCATAATGACCGGGAAAGTTTGCAAGCGAGGCGTCGATCTTTCCGCGCCCCTCCGGATCGCGCCAGGTCAGGACGGGGAAAAAGCCCTTTTCGATCAACTTGGAAGCCAGGGCAAGGGCCAGTTCACAGGTCCCGCCT
>CAZTYA010000049.1:0-9575 GCA_964617255.1 uncultured Syntrophales bacterium | reverse complement strand
CCCGGCTGCCGGAAAAGGAGTGCATGACGCCCCGGATCTTTCCCTGATAACCGGACAGAACTTGGTAGAGCGGTTCAAATGCTTTACGGCAGTGAATAACGACGGGCAATTGATATGCGACAGCAAGGTCGATTTGTTCAATAAATACCTGTATCTGCTTGTCTTGATTATTGAATGCGACGCCGAAATCCAGTCCTATTTCGCCGACGGCAACGGCATCTCCCCGTTTTAGGTATGTTTCAAGTACGTTAACATCGTCATGTTCGTCAACAAACCAGGGGTGAATGCCGAAAGCCGGGAAAATAAATCCCGGGTTATTCAAAGCCAGTTTTTCGGTTTGCGCCAGCGAGTTGAAGTCATAGGCGGGGACGATACAGGCATCAACCAGGGCTTTTTTTGCCCTGCCGATAACCACATCAATTTTATCCACAAAAACGGTTTCATTCAAATGTGTATGGGTATCAACGAACATAAATGGACACCTGATCTTTATCCGAGAATAATCCTTGACGTTTTTTCCGCACCTATGGAATATCATCTATAAAACGCATCTTTCCTGATAATCCAGCTTTTTTATCAGCTGACTTCATGGCGGGAGGAGAAAACACGTCACACCGATGATCCGCGAATTCATGAGTCAACAGTTGGATTATATTTTATTCATTTACGGCCTCGCCTTCATTGTTCTCGCGTTTGTGACCCTAGCGCTGAATCGGATTGATAAAGATCGACTCCCCTGGCCCTGGCTGATTCACTTCTGTTTTTTCCACGGCATCAATGAATGGCTGGAGATGTTTGCCATCAGCCTGGGGGATCATTTTTATTTTTCACTTTTTCGCCTTTTCATCCTGGGTGCATCTTTTGCCTGCCTTCTCGAATTCTGCAGAATCGGTCTTCAATTTCTAAAAAACATCAAGATCTCACCTTTGGTTATTATTGTGCTGTTATCAATCAGCTCATTGGGATTACTGGACGGACTGCAGGGACTATGTGTGACGATCCGCTATACCTTAGGTCTGCCGGGGGCAATTGCCGCCGCCTTTACACTCTGGTTCTTTCGCCGGCAGTACTATCCTCAGAGCAAAGCTTTAGTCGTTGCTGTGATTGCATTTGCTTTATACGCCGTCTTCACAGGTGTCATTGTCCCTTCAACCGCACTCTACCCAGCCGTCTGGATTAATCAGGAAGCATTTCTCCATGTCGTGGGCCTGCCGGTTCAGATGTTCCGCGGCATGCTGGCTTTCATCATGACCCTGGCCTTTTGGAACTTTTACCTCGATCTGCGAAAACAATTGCTGGTTTCCTATGTCCATCAAGAGATGAAATTGGGGATGATTATTGCCGGTCTGCTGATTTTTACCGTCGCCACAGGTTCGCTCTGCACATACTATTTTGGTCAAAAGAAAGCCGATAATTTAGAAACGAACCTGCTTCTGCGGGTGCAACTGGCTGCTGCCGGTCTCGAACCGGCTATCCTCAAGAAGCTGAAATGGAATAAATCCGATCTGCATTTGCCTGATTACCAGTATCTGAAAAACAAGATGATCCAATTCCAGAAGGCGAGCCCGGACAGTCGCTTTGTATGCCTCATGGGGTATCACCATCAACGAACCTATGTTCTTGTCGACTCCGAATCTCCTGATTCTTTGGATTATTCACCTCCCGGACAATATTATGCCGAAGCCTCAGCCGACTATATTCGTCTGCTGGAAAGCTCAAGGCAAGGTGTAATCGGCCCGTTGCATGATCAATGGGGATCATGGATGACCGGGGTCGCGCCTGTTGTTCGGTTTGATGATAGAATCATTCACCTTGTCTTCGATTTTGACGCAGCCTATTGGGTCAAGGACGTGAAACGAATCCGTTTGATCCCGATCGTGCTGACGCTCATGATTACCATGATGTTACTGACTTTTTTCCTCATGTACCAGCACAGTATCGATACACGGGAGGCGCTGGCCGCGTCTGAAATGACTCTCCGCCGTGTTTTCGACCATGTTTTTGACGCGATTATCGTCCATGACGAAAAAGGCCACATCATTGACGCCAACGATCGGATGTTGAGTCTTTACGGCGTATCACGTCAGGAGATCGGGGCGCTTTCGGTTGTCGAAGATCTCTCCGCCGCGGGTAACGCCGTGGACATTATGCCCGAGACCTGGCGGAAAGTTCTGGACGGTGAAAATTATCTTTGTGAATGGATAGCCCGCAGACCACACGACGGCTCGGAATTTCCGGTGGAAGTCCATCTCTGCCGAATGGATTTTTCCGCCAAGCCCGTCATCGTGGCTACCGTAAGGGACTTGACGCTTCACAAGAACGCTGAAGAAGAACGTAATATTCTCCACGAACAGTTTCTTCAGGCCCAGAAAATGGAATCCGTTGGTCGTCTGGCCGGGGGGGTCGCCCACGACTTCAACAACATGCTGGCTGCGATTCTTGGCTATGCCGAACTGACCCTTGAATACATGACGCCGGACGGCGCACCGTACCGGGAATGCCTTTTGGAAATACAAAAGGCCGGTGAACGGGCCAAGGCTTTGACCCGTCAACTGCTGGCCTTCGGGCGCAAGCAGGTTCTGGAATTCAAGGTCGTTAATCTGAACCAGGTAATCAAGGACTTCGAAAAACTCATGAAACGACTGATCGGCGAGGATATCGATGTCCGGACGAATCTTTCCGTGACCTTGCCGTCGATCATGGCGGACGTGTCGCAACTCGAACAAATCCTTCTGAATCTGGCCGTGAACGCGCGTGACGCCATGCCGCAGGGCGGAAAGCTGAGCATTTCAACAGAACACAGGGATCTTTCACGGGAGTATACAAAAATTCACCCTGATGTCAAACCGGGACAGTATGTACTTTTGACCTTCTCCGACACGGGAAGCGGGATGGAGGATGAGACGAGATCACGGGTTTTTGAGCCGTTTTTTACAACGAAGGATATGGGAAAAGGGACGGGCCTGGGGCTGTCCACGGTTTATGGTATTGTCATGCAACACGGGGGACATATCGATGTCGCCAGCACTGTCGGCCAGGGTACAACCTTCAGGATCTTCTTTCCCATCACGCACAACATGGAAGAACCGTCTCCAATGGTTGACCCCATTCATACGGACATCCCCCGCCGGTCGCTCCATGTTCTGGTCGTCGAAGACGATCCGGCCATTCGCCTGCTCACCTGCCGTTTCCTGGATCAACTGGGTCATCGTGTCCTGGAAGCGCTGGATGTAAAAGACGCCATTCGCATCTGTGCCGAGCACCGCAGCGCCATTGATGTCCTGTTGACGGACGTGGTCATGCCGGAGTTGACGGGACGCCAGCTTTACGAACATGTTCGCGAGTTTTCACCCGGTATATGCGTCATTTATATGTCCGGCTATCCGGAACAGGTGATTGCCCATCACGGCGTTTTGTCAAAGGGGACCTTCTTTCTGCAAAAGCCCTTCTCGTCTTACGATCTTTCGCGCATCTTACAGGAAGTATTCAAAAATGCTTAAATGAAACAGGTACGTATTCCCCCTTTTCTATCGGTTTTCCAGTGATCGAAGCAGGGTGTCCATTTTCCGCAGTTCTTCCCCGTATCCGCTCCAGTTGTTCTGTCTCAGCATCTCCTGGGCTTTTCGATAATGATTCAGGGCCTCCAGGGCAATCTCCCTGTCCGTCGTAACTTTGGCGGCCGGCGCCGTTCCCGTCTCCAGGGGTGTTTCTTTCATCAATTGTCCCCCAAAGATTCTTTGCAGCGCCAGTTCGAGATTTTGCTCCATGGCGATCGTATTCCCGAAAGCGACGATCACACGTTTTAATTCGGGCAGCTGCCCCTTCTCCGCTGCCAGGTAAAGCGGCTCGACATAAACAATCGATTTTTCAATGGGAATGGCCAGCAGGCTCCCCCGGATCACTTGAGATCCCGACTGGTTCCACAGGGACAACTGCTTCGATATTTCCGTATCCTGATCGATTCTGGCCTCAATCTGCTTCGGGCCGTAAACCAGTCTCTGCTTGGGAAAATTGTAGACAATCAGCTTCCCGTAATGGGGTGCATCGCAACGGGCGGCCATCCAGGCGGACATGTTGTCCTTATTGCTGGGTGTAAAGGGCAGTAGTAAAATAAACTCTTCCTTCTTGCCTTCCGGGAGTTTCATGATCGTATAATACGGTTCCATTTCCTGCTCGCCGCCCCCGGCAATTTTTCCGGGAATCGACCAGAGGTCCTCCTTGTTATAGAAAACCTGCGGATCCTCCATGTGGTAGGCCCGGTACATCATGGCCTGGATGGTCAACATCCCCTGAGGATAGCGCATATGGGATTTCAGATCCGCCGGCATGGCATCCATCGGCTGAAATATACCGGGAAAGATGCGGGCATAGGTCCGAATGATCGGATCATTGGCATCGCTGATATAGAGATCGACCGTGCCGTCATAGGCATCGACGATCGCCTTGACGGAGTTTCTCACGTAATTACCAAGATTCTCGACGGGCTCCGAATAGGGATAGCGATCGGTGACGGTATAACCGTCAAGCACCCAAACCAGGCGCCCTTCTTTTGAAATGACGAGATAGGGATCGGCGTCCAAGCGCAGGAAGGGGACGATTTTCCCCACACGCTGCTTGATCTGCCGATGGTACATGATCCGGCTTTCGTTGGTGATATCGTCGGACAGAAGGATGGTGATCGATCCGAAACGGATTGCATAAAGGATCTTCCGCCAAAAACTGAGGGGCACGCCGCCCTTGCCCTCGTATTTGGCATAGACATTCTTGTCTCCCACCGGATAGTCGAACTCCGGTCTTTTCGCCCTGACAAACACATATTCGTTCGATTGCTCGCCATAGTAGATTTCCGGCCGGTTGACCCGCACATCGGTCACGGCAACCGGCGGAATATCCTTGATGAAAAACTCCGGGAGGCCCTCCTGCGTGATGCGGTTCACCGGTCCCAGGACGACGCCGTAGCCGTGGGTATAGGTCAGGTGTTCGTTCACCCATGTGCGGGACGGCAAGGCGCTGTAGGATAACTCCCGCGCCGAAAGCATGACCTGGCGATACTCATTGTTGATCATGTAGCGGTCGTTATCCACATCGATGAATTTATAATAGGTCCGGATTTCCTGAAGCTGGCTGTAAGTCTGCAAAAGCGGTCCGTGATCCCACAGGCGGATGTTTTTGACCGTCAGATCATTCTTCTGCAGATCCGCCTGGGTGAGACTTGCCTCTGCGGAAAATTCCTGATCTTCGATATTGTCCAGGCGGTAGGCCAGCCGGGTATATTTGATATTGTGTTCCAAAAACGGTTTTTCCAGGACAATTTCATTCGGCAGCACCTTGAATTTCTGAACCATATTGGGATAAAGTCCCTTGCCGACCATGGAAACCGCCAGAAGGGCCACAATGGCGGCCACAGGTATCTTCCAATTGTCTTTGAAGGCATAGAAAAGGATGGACAGCGCCGCCAGAAGGTTCATGACAATCATGGACCGCAGCACCCAGATCTGCGTGGTCGTATCCGTATAACCCGGTCCAAAGACCACACCGCGCTTGATGAAGATCAATTGATACAGATCGATCCAGGCACCCAGAATCCCGAGGAAAAACAAGCCGGAAAAAAGGATCAGGAGATGGGTGCGTACGGGCGGTGCAATCTTCCAGGTCCGCGGGGGAACAAACAGAAAGGTCCCCCGAACAAAGTAGAGAATACTTGTTCCGATAATCACCAAAATGGCCATGAAGGAAAGCCATTGATAAACGCTGACGATAAAGGGCAGATGAAAGACGTAGAATCCGATATCTTTCTGATAAAGCGGATCAGGCAAACCGAAGGGAAGACCCTGCAGAAAAAGCAGGTACTCCTTCCATTGCACAGCTGCACTCATCCCCATGAACATGGAAACGGCCACGGAAACAACCGCGATCAGAGGTACCAGGGAACGCTCTCCGATGAGCTGCAGGGATGGAATTTGCGTGCCCATATAATCGGAATAATTATTTTTTCGGGCGATTTTCTCGGCAAGATACAAATTCCCCCCGAACAGCACCAGGAATATGGCGCCGATTATGCATCCTACGGTCAGTTTGGCCAGCAGGGTGACCCAGAAAACCGCTTCATATTTTACCTCCTGAAACCAAAACCAGTCCGTGACCAGCCATGCTATTTCAAAAAAACCAACGATGGACAGCAGCACAACGATGATCAAAGCCGTTCTGACCCTGTTCTTCAATTGCCCCGGTTCCTTCAAGCCCCTGTACATGGATTTCCCCCATTTTTCGAGTGGTTATGAATGAATGCCGCCTCTGGTTACGCCACGGCTTCGCCTTGCAATAGATTTCCAACCTAACAGATTCATATTTTATCTTCAAACGCTAATTTCACCTTGCTTGACCGGCCATGTTCGATTAGATTTCAGCAGTACGAACGACTAACCCTGAGGATAAAAAACATGAACCAGAACGCTATCGCCGCCGCCATGTCCAATTCCGACTTTTATCCCTCCCGTCCTGAATCCGTGGAGGTCATCCAGACCCACATTTCCTGGGTTTTTATTGCCGGGGACGAGGTGTTCAAGGTAAAAAAGGCCGTTGACTTCGGCTTTCTGGATTTCACCACCCTGGAAAAAAGAAGGTTTTACTGTGAGGAAGAGGTCCGTCTGAACCGCCGCCTGGCGCCACAGGTCTATCGGGGCGTGGTGGAGATTTCTCAAGATTGTGAAGGAAAGATTGTGCTGGGCAAAGGGGAGACGGTCCTGGACTATGCGGTGTATATGCATCAAATCCCCGCCGACAAAATGCTGAAAAAGCTGCTGCGCCAAGGGGATTTCGATTCGCAGATCATCGCAGCCGTCGCCCGGAAACTCGTCGATTTTCACCGGAATGCGGATACAGGCGGAATTATCGATGAAACCGGAGGAATCGAAACGGTGCGCCGCAATCACGAGGAGAATTTCTCCCAGACCGAATCGTTCATCGGCCGTACCCTGTCAGCTTTCCGGCATGGATTCCTCCGCTCATATGCGCGAACATTCCTCGACGATCATGAAGACCTCTTCCGAAAGCGGGTCCGCGAACACAGAATTCGTGACTGCCACGGCGATCTGCACCTGGAACATATCGTCATCACCGATGACCAGATCATCATTTTCGACTGCATCGAATTCAATGAACGCTTCCGTTTCGGCGACGTTGCGGCGGAAGTGGCTTTCCTCGCCATGGATCTCGACTTCAACGGTTACCGTGAATTATCCAAATTTTTTGTCCAGGCCTATCTCGACGCTTCCGGCGATCAGGATCTCGGAATATTGATTCCCTTCTATCAATGCTATTACGCCTTCGTCCGCGGAAAGGTTACGGGTTTTCGTCTTTATGATTCCCAGATCAGTCCGGAAGACCGCGACGCGGCGATCTGCACGGCGGGAAAATATTTCGAACTTGCCTTGTCTTACGCCTTTTCCTTTACCAAACCGACCCTGATCCTCATGGCCGGCTTAATGGGCAGTGGAAAAAGCGTCATCGCACGAGAATTATCAAGGATAACGGGATTATCCATCATCCAGATGGACGTGATTCGGAAGGAGCTATGCGACCTGACGCCGACGGAACGGCGTCTCGATGATTTCGGTGAGGGGATTTACAGCGAGGATTTCACTCAACGTGTATATGAGCAAGCTTTTGCGACGGCAAAATATTTTCTGACATCGGGAAAATCGGTCATCGTTGACGCGTCCTTTAAAAGACAAGCGCATCGCGCGGCTGCTTATAACGTGATTCAAGCCATGGAAGCGGCTTTTTTTGTGCTGGAATGCACCTGCTCTGATGACTGCGCCCGGGAAAGGCTGGCCCGGAGAATTCAAGACGAAAATGAAGCGTCGGACGGACGCCCGGAAATTTACGATGCCCAGAAAGAGGATTTCGACGCCGTTTCTGAATTTCCACCTTCAGTACACTTGAAACTGGATACGTCGGCTCCGTTGTCGGACTGCATCGATCAAGTTATCGCTTTTCTGTCAAAAGCGGGGGAAGAAATTTCCCTCTTATGATTTCGGTGTCTCCTCGGCCGGCGGATTTGGTTCCTCAGCAGGTTCCGCCTTTTTCTCCAACGGCGGTTCACTTGCCTGCGCGGGGATCGGCTCGACCGTTTTTTCCGGTTCCGGTGCGGAAATCTCTTGAGACATCTGCTCCGTTACCTTCTCCGGTTCGTTTTTTGGCTCTGAAGATGGTTGGGTTGTCTCCTCAGGTGGTGCAGCAATCGTTTTTCCCGGCTCCGGTGCGGGAGCCTGTTTGGCGTTTTGCTCCGGTTCCTTTTTCGCTTCGGGTTTGACTTCCGGTGCCGGTTCTGTTTTGGCCTTTTCTTCTAAGCTTTTCGCCTGTTCCTCGGCCAGCATCCGTCGGGCTTCGGCAATATAATACTTGACCTTGTAATCGAGGCCGATGTTCGGAAAATCGCGGGCGATCACCTCGAACCGCTTCAGGGCCGCCTTATATTTTTTACTCTTAAAGTAGAACTCTCCGACATAAAATTCGTTTTCCGCCAGCTTCGTTTTCACTTCCTGGAGCATCTTTTCCGCCATAACGGCAAACGGGCTTTTCGGATAGCGGGAAATCAGCCGCTCAAAATCTGCTTTCGCCTTCCAGGTTTCTGTCTGGTCACGGTCAATCGTATCCGTCAGTTTATACCGGCTCATCCCCATTTGGTAGAGGGCGTAGGGCACATTTTCGTCCGTGGGATGCCGATTGACAAATTCGTCGTAGGCGAGGTAGGCCTCGGTATAAGCCTCATCGCTGAAGTGCGCATCGGCGATACCGATTTCCGCTAAAACGGCGATATCTTCCAGGGGATATTCGTCTTTCACGCGCTGGAAGATGGTGATGGCCTTTTCGTATTTCTTTTTCTGATACAACTCGCTTCCCTGCTGATACAGCCCCTGTGGCGTTGCACGGGTCATGCTTTTGTCCTGCATCCAGCTGAACAATGAACAACCAGATAAAGTCATTGATAAAGCAAGACAAAAAAGAAAAACAAAACTGCGTTTCATATTGTTTCCTGCCTTCTTTTTATAGAGCCTTCTTGACAAATTCTTCCAGCCTTTCCTTGGGCACAAGACCGACCAGTCTATCCAGGGGTTTTCCTTCCTTAAAAAGTATCAATGTGGGAATACTCATGACGCCGTACTGAGCGGTCACTTTAGGGTTTTCATCGATATTGATCTTGCTGACCTTAACCTGGTTCTTGAATTGATCGGCCACCTCTTCGATGATCGGTCCCAGGGCCCGGCAAGGTCCGCACCAGGTGGCCCAGAAATCGACGAGGGTCGGTTTGTCCGCCTTGAGGATATCCGTTTCAAAGCTGTCGTCCGTGACATGCAAAATCATCTTTTCGTCCGCCATGATACATTGCCTCCACATTGTTCTTTAATTTTAAATCGCTTATGACATAGAATTTACGGCCAAGTCAAACCCTATTTAACCCTCAAGCAATATGCGTATTTTGACTTCTTTCCCCCGAATATGCTATGCAAAACACAAAAAATGGGGAGCGTACCATGAGGAAACTGGCCATTCTATCCGGCACCATGCCTCTT
>CAZTYA010000048.1:0-9618 GCA_964617255.1 uncultured Syntrophales bacterium | reverse complement strand
AAACACCTTTTTCTTAATCATTATGAAAGCAAGGTCCGGCGGATCATCAAACTTTTTCTTGCCAGCGCCCTGCGCGAGGCCTGGGAAGAAATTAGGATGAATCCCTGCCGCCTGATCTACCTGGGCCCATTGCCGACCTATACCTTAAAAATGTTCCGCCGTGTGATCTTTCCTTCCGTTTGTTTCATTCAGAAGCAATCGAAATATCGATTAAACGACGAAGTCGAAAGAATCATCAATATCCCCCTGAGGTTATTCTTTGACGAAGGGAGTTATTTTCGTCTTGCTGTCGAAATGCCCGAGCGTGGTGAACAGGGTGAAGAATTTCCTTGTTTGCTTTTCCGAGAGCGGAACGGTACGCAAGAGCATATTCTTTGGGGGGCGACTTTTTATCTTATTATGAATCTACTCGAAATCGTTTATAATCTGCAAGTTCCCCCTATTCCGGAATCAAGAACGATCAAAAAAACGCTTCTCGCCGACTATCATCATTCATAAAAATATCGAGGATTTTTACAAGGTATCCGTGGGCAAAGGCATAAAAAAAGAGGGTAAAGTTATATCCTTTACCCTCTCTTTTTATGGCGGGGCCGATGGGACTTGAACCCACGCCCTCCGACGTGACAGGCCGGCGTTATAACCAACTTAACTACGACCCCGCATTTCCTAAATTACATCTTAAAAAGATCTTATATCCTTGGTAGGCGGAACAGGACTTGAACCTGTGACATCCACGGTGTAAGCGTGGCGCTCTCCCAGCTGAGCTACCCGCCCAAACGGTATCTCTCGTCAGCAGGGGCGTTTTTAACAGCATATCGTCTGCTTGTCAAGCAGTAAGTGCGTCCGGCCTAAGCGTTGAAGTGTTGCTCCGAATCGGGATTGATAATCTCGCGAGGCTCCTCGGTCGGAAGCAATGCCGTTTTTAGCACTTCATCCACATTGTCAACCAGAGTAACGTTCAGGGCGTTCAGTATGTTACCGGGAACTTCGGCCAGATCCTTTTCATTATCCCGAGGAATGATGACCGACGTGATATTGCCCCGGTGGGCCGCCAGCAATTTTTCCTTCAAACCGCCGATGGGTAAAATCCGGCCTCTCAACGTAATTTCACCGGTCATCGCCAGATCCGATCGGACGGGTCTTCCCATAAAAACAGAGGCAATGGATGTCGCCATGGCGATGCCCGCCGACGGACCATCTTTGGGAATGGCCCCTTCCGGTACGTGAACATGAATATCCGTTTCCTTGTAGAAATTCGGCGCCAAACCGAATTGCTCGGCACGCGCCCTGACGTATGTGAGCGCCGCCTGCACCGATTCCTGCATGACATCGCCCAGTTTCCCGGTGATGATCATCTTCCCGGTACCCGGCATGATGGATGCTTCCACGACCAGCAACTCGCCGCCGAATTCCGTCCAGGCCATACCGATAGTCAACCCAACCCCGGCCTTCCCCTCTGTTTCGCCATGCCGGAATTTCGGAACACCCAGATATTTATGCACGGTTTTAGAGGTGATGTTTAACGGTCCCTTTCTTCCGTTGCTGACGACTTCGCGGGCTACTTTTCGGCAGATCGAGGCTATTTCCCGTTCCAGATTTCTGACACCGGCTTCCCGCGTGTACTGCCTGATAATGGTCTGCAGAGCGCCGTCTGTGAAATGGAGATTCTCCCTGGATAAACCGTTCTGTTCCATTTCCTTGGCGACGAGGAACTTCTTGGCAATGCTCATTTTCTCCGGTTCCGTGTAACCCGCCAGACGGATGACTTCCATCCGGTCCTGCAGGGGAGCGGGAATAGTCTGGAGAACGTTGGCCGTCGTGATAAACATGATGTCGGAAAGATCGTAATCGACCTCCAGATAATTGTCGTTGAAGGCATTGTTCTGTTCCGGATCCAGCACTTCAAGTAATGCCGCTGAAGGATCGCCGCGAAAATCCGAACTCAATTTGTCTACTTCATCCAGGCAGAAAACCGGATTGTTGGAACCGGCCTTTTTTAACAGCTGGACGATTTTTCCCGGCAAAGCGCCGATATAGGTTCGCCGGTGACCCCTGATCTCTGCTTCGTCGCGCACACCGCCCAAAGATAACCGGACAAACTTTCGGTTCGTCGCTCTGGCTACGGATTTCGCGATAGAGGTTTTGCCTACACCCGGAGGGCCCACCAAGCACAGAATCGGTCCCTTATTTTTCTTCACCAGACACTGTACAGCCAAATATTCGAGGATTCTTTCCTTAACTTTCTTCAGACCGTAATGATCCTCTTCCAGAATATTTTCCGAATCTTTCAGGCTGTTGGTATTTTCCGTTTTCTCAAACCAAGGCATATCCAGAAGCCAGTCGATGTAATTTCTCACAACTGTGGCCTCGGCGGACATGGGGGCCATCATCTGCAGTTTTTTGATTTCCTGCTTAACCTTCTTGCTGGCCTCCTCCGACATCTTCTTCAGCTTGAGTTTCTTTTCCAACTCAGCGATTTCATTTCTAAAATCGTCTTTTTCCCCCATCTCTTTCTGGATGGCGCGCATCTGTTCGTTCAGATAGTAATCTTTCTGCGTTTTTTCCATCTGCTTCTTGACGCGGCGTTTAATCTTTTCCTCGACCTCCAGAATCTCGATCTCCGAAATCATAAGGCTGTAGATCGCTTCAAGTCTTTCGGTCACATTAAATATCTCGAGAACTTTCTGTTTGTCTTCCAGCTTGATATTCAAATGGGAAATGACCACGTCCGCCATTTTGGAAGGATCGTCGATCGTGGAGAGGGTGCTCAGCATTTCCACATGTACTTTTTTGCTGAGTTTGATGTACTGCTCGAAGGATTCCCTGATATTTCTAATGAGAGCCTGCGTTTTGACGTCGCTTTCATCCGTGATGTCGTCGATTTCCTCAACCCGGACATAGAAAAATTCTTCGTTGGGCAGGTAATCGCGTACGACGCCCCGTTTTTTGCCTTCAACCAGGACCTTGACTGTTCCGTCCGGCAGCCTTAATAATTGAATAATGATGCCAATCGTTCCTACCTGACAGATATCATCTTTTGTCGGGTCATCTTTCTGGGCGCTTTTTTGAGCCACCATGAAGATTCCTTTTTCATCTTTCATGGCATACTCAAGGGCCGAAATCGATTTCTCTCTTCCGACAAACAGCGGCACAATCATATGGGGAAAAACGACAACATCCCGCAGAGGTAATAAGGGTATTGTAATGAGTTTCTCTTCTCTATTTTGATTCATACTATCGTTATCTAATACTCCCAATTTCTATCCCTCAAACAAATCAAGCTGTTTCCGTTTTGGGTTCAAAAAGCAGAATCGGTTGTTCCTGATTCAAAATGACGTCCTCATTAATGACGCACTCGGAAATATCCTTCCTGGATGGGATCTCATACATGATGTGCAGCATCGTGTCCTCAATGATGGCACGCAAGCCCCTGGCTCCCGTTTTTCTGTCTTCGGATAATTTGGCGATGGCCCTGAGGGCGCCGTCGGTAAACCGTAGTTTAACATTTTCAAGTTCAAGCAACTTTTTGTATTGTTTGATGATCGCGTCTTTGGGCTCCGTCAGAATGCGGAAGAGATCGTTTTGATTCAGGTCGTTTAATGTCGCCACGACCGGTAAACGGCCAATGAATTCCGGTATCATACCGAATTTCAAAATATCTTCCGGCTGAACTTTCGACAGCAGATGCTCATTACGGATATCCTTACGGCTCTTGACTTCCGCGCCAAAGCCAAGGGCGTTCACACCGAGACGTTTGGCGATGATGTCCTCGAGCCCGTTAAAGGCGCCGCCGCAGATAAACAGGATGTTCGTCGTATCCACCTGGATGAATTCCTGCTGAGGATGCTTTCTGCCGCCTTTCGGCGGGATATTGGCCAGGGTACCCTCCATGATTTTTAAAAGAGCCTGCTGCACCCCTTCACCGGATACATCCCTGGTGATGGACGGATTCCCGGATTTTTTTGCGATTTTATCTATTTCATCAATGTATACAATACCTTTAGACGCCTTATCGACATCATAGTCGGCATTTTGCAGAAGACTCAGGATGATGTTCTCCACATCCTCTCCCACATAACCGGCTTCCGTCAGCGACGTGGCGTCGGCAATTGCGAAGGGCACCTTCAGGATTTTAGCCAGGGTTTTGGCCAGGAGCGTTTTCCCGGAACCGGTGGGCCCGATCAGAAGAATGTTGCTTTTCTGAATTTCGACATCGCTCACGTTTTTTTCGGAAAAAAGTCTTTTGTAGTGATTATAAACCGCCACCGACAAAACCTTCTTGGGTTTATCCTGACCGATCACGTATTGATCCAGATAGGTTTTGATCTCCTTCGGCTCCGGAATCTTTTTTACCGAATCATCATAGATGTCTTTCTGATCTTCTTCCACGATGCAACGGCACAGATTAATACATTCATCGCAGATATAGGCAGCAGGCCCAGCAACCAGCTTGCGCACCTCATTTTGATCTTTGCCACAGAATGAACAAAACATGAGTTCCTGTTCATCCTGATTGTTTTTACCTTTCTTTACCATTCATTACCTCTGATTTTAATTATGCTCGCTTCATGATGATGTCATCGATGATATGATACTGCTTCGCCTGTTCGCTGGTCATGTAGTAATCCCGTTCTGTATCCGCCTCGATTTTTTCAAACGTTTGATTCGTTAATTTAGCGAGGATGCGGTTCAATTCTTCCTTTAATCTGAGAATCTCCCTGGCCTGGATATCAATGTCCGTTGCCTGACCCTGAAAACCGCCCAGAGGTTGATGTATCAGGATGCGGGAATGCGGCAGGGCATATCGCTTGCCCGGCTCTCCGGCAGCCAAAAGAAATGCGCCCATACTCGCGGCCTGCCCCATGCAAACAGTCGACACCGGTGGCTTGATATACTGCATGGTATCATAAATGGCCATGCCGGAACTGACATGCCCACCCGGCGTATTTAAATAAAAGAATATTTCCTTTTCCGGATCTTCCGATTCCAAATACAAAAACTGGGCAATGACCAGATTGGCCACATCATCATTGATGGGTGTCCCCAGAAAAACGATACGATCCTTCAGTAGGCGTGAATAGATATCAAAGGCCCGTTCACCTCTGCCATCCTGTTCGACCACCATGGGAATCAGAGCCATTGAAGATCCTCCTATACAGCTATCTCTTTTTTGACCAGAGTAATGACAGATTTGCTTTCAATAAAATCAATCACTTTTTTCGTTAGAATTTCATTTTCCATGCCATCCAGCATGTTCGCGTTCTCAAACTTTTTTCTTATCTCCTCGTAGTCCTGAGCGTAATATCCGGCAATGCTCTTGATCCGCTCTTCTATCTCAGACGCCTCGACCTTGATATTCTCTTTGGCCGCAATGGCTTTCAAAATCATGCCGGCCTTGACGACTTTCTCGGCATCCTCTCTCATATTCACGCGCATACCCTCGGCCATGGCTTTGGCCCTTTCATTCGGCAGGCCGTTTGCCTTCCAGCGGCTGGTAGCTTCCATGACCATCTGGTCGACCTGATGCTCCAGCATGGCGGACGGAACTTCCAGTTCATTATTTGCAATCAATTTCTCGATCATGTGTTCCCGCAGATCGGATTTGGACTTGGCGTCCAATTCGGTGGTTAATTCCTTCTTGAGATTCTCCCGCAGTTCCTCCATGGTATTGATATGCTCAAAATTTTTAATGAAATTCTCATCGAGTTCCGGAAGCTTACGGATTTTAAGATCTTTTAAGTTAACAGAAAATTCCACCTCTTTGCCGGCAATGTGTTCCGCGTGATAGTCCGCCGGAAATGTCATCTTGAAAACGCGTGTTTCACCTTTTTTCATCCCCGTCAAATTATTTTCAAACTCGTCAATAAACTGACCAGAACCGATTTCCAGAAAATAATTATCCGAAGTCATCTCTTTGACTGCTTGACCATCAAGCTTCCCTTCAAACTGAATGGCGGTAAAATCGCCCTTCTGAATTCCCCGGTCTTCGGACACATCTTCCATGAAACTGTAGAAATGACGAAGTTTTTCGATCTTTTTGTCCACTGCTTCTTCCGTAACCTCCGGATCCGCCTGCTCCAGCTCCAAACCAATATAATCTTTGGCTTCAAATACCGGTTCGATTTCCACGGTTACATTAAACGAAAATATCTCATCCTTCGTAAAACCTTTATGATCGACATTCGGGTACCCCGCCGGACGAAGTTTCTTGCCGTCCATGGTTTCCTGGTATTGTTTGGCGATAATATTGGCGGCTGCGTCATTTTCCGCATGATCCTTATAATAGGCTTCCAAAATCGTTCTGGGAATCTTTCCTTGGCGGAATCCCTTAATTTTAGCCGTCTTTTTCAGGTTCTCGTAAACCCTGTTCAGTTCCTTTTCTACGTCCGACCAGGGAACTTCAAAATACAACTTCTTTTTAATCTGGGTTAAATCCTCAAATTTGACGCATGATTCTGTCACGGCTTTATAGCTCCTTTTTATGATATTTTGGTGCGAGAGAGGGGACTTGAACCCCTATCCGCTTTCACGGGCTGGATCCTAAGTCCAGTGCGTCTGCCAATTCCGCCACTCTCGCTTATTATATAAGCCTGAGCGACTCTATATATTAACTGCTTGGTGCGTTGTCAATGGTAATTGTTTTTGCAGCCAACTGTCTTATTCGGTTCAGGAAACTGTGAAATCGGATACAATAAAAAAACCGCCTAAAAGGCGGTTTATAAAACTGGTCGGGGCGAGTGGATTTGAACCACCGACCCTCTGAACCCCATTCAGATACGCTACCAAGCTGCGCCACGCCCCGACAGATAGCTCTCAAGATTCTCCGTGCTGCACCCATTACCACCTAACATTCATGGTGTCAAGAACAATAAGGCCATATTCTTGCAAGATATAAATGCTTGAATATCAAAAACGCTTTCTCTAATATGCTTTGAAATTTCCAATTTTTCAGGAGATTGAATGTTCATGAATATGAAGCGAAGTCTGTTGTTCACACTATTGATTCTGGGTTTCTTAGGCATCCCTTCGGGTGTCCTGGCTGATATTTACAAATTTACCGACGAAGACGGGGTCACTCATCTTACAAACATGCCCACGGAGGTCAATCGGAATTATGTGCTTTTGATCAAGGAAAAGCGCGTGATCATTAAAATAAAAGGAGACATCGCCCACTACGACGCCATGATTAAAAAGGCATCGGATAAATACAATGTGGATTATGCCCTCATTAAGGCCGTCATTAAAGCGGAATCAAACTTCAATCATCGGGCCGTGTCCCCCGTCGGCGCCCAGGGGCTCATGCAGCTCATGCCGCAAACCGCAGCCCAGTTAAATGTTGAAGATTCCTTTCACCCGGAAGACAATATCGACGGGGGGGTTCGTTATCTCCGCTATCTGATACGACTTTACAACGGGAATTTATCCCTGGCCTTGGCCGCCTACAATGCAGGAGAAGGCGCCGTTGCCCGTTACCACAATCGCATTCCGCCATATCCGGAAACCCAGAATTACGTTCAACGCGTGCTTCAGTATTTCGAGCAATACCGCAGCCTCAGTAAAAATTAATCAGCCCATAACAGCTTGACGGATTCATGTGCGGGGTAATCGCCCGCATGCCTCCGGTTTTGTGGTCAAATACCTACGCATGCTGGCGATTTTTCGCTCTTTGATGCCGCGGATGTCGGCCAGTTCCGACAAGTCCCGGATGCAGCCTTTGCTTTTGATGTAAAGGTAAATGGCGGAGGCTGTTTTTTCTCCGATGCCGGGAATGAGTGTGATCTCCTCGGTTGATAATTGATTGATATCGACGAGGATGCCGAGGGCCAGCTTCTTTGCCGCCGCCATTTCATCGATATGGGTGACATCATGCTGATCGATCCGGATGGACATACCGTCGCGAAGCGGTGTTTTGTTGTCCTCCACCGCTCCCGCACTCATTGCGGACAGGAATTCTCCTATGCTTTTATCCCGCTGAAAATAGAATATCCCCTGATCCTGATTTTCGATCACCAACTCAACAGCGACCGACCCCTCTTTTTTGCTCTCGTAAGCGATCGTTCTTTCCGGTGCTTTCAGATGAAAAGACAGGATCTGCCAAAGGACAAGCAAAAAAAGAAGAGCCGTGCTGCCAAGCAGGAAACGATGTCTCATTTATGATTCTTTAGGCACACAGAAGACATCATGGAGAACGGATACGGCCAGTTCGGTGTACTTTGACTGGATCACACAGGATATTTTAATCTCGGATGTGCTGATCATCAGAATGTTAATACCCTCTTTGGCCAGCGTTTCGAACATCTTCGCCGCCACACCGGAGTGACTGATCATGCCGACGCCGATGATGGAAATCTTCGATACGTTCTCATCGACCTCCACCTTGTCCGCACCGACTTTCCGGGCCGCTTCTTCAATCAATTTATGGGCCTGCCTGATTTCCTTACGTGAAACCGTAAATGTTAAATCTGTATAGCCGTCAATGCTTGCGTTCTGAATAATCATGTCCAAAACAATATTATTCTCCGCCAGAGGTGAGAATAACTGGGCCGCCACACCGGGACGATCCGGTACATGAACGATGGTTATTTTCGCCTGATCTTTGTCATAGGACACACCCGATACGACTTCCTTCTCCATATCTTTATCCTCCTTCGTTACCAAAGTTCCGCCTTCATCCGTAAAGGTTGATTTTACATACAGGGGTACGTTATATTTCTTCGCCAGCTCGACCGACCGGGGCTGCAATACCTTGGCTCCCGCTCTGGCCATTTCCAGCATTTCGTCATAAGTTATTTTATCCAGCCGCCTGGCGTTGCTGCAGATATTGGGATCTGTTGTGTAAACGCCGTCCACATCCGTATAGATGTCGCAGACATCCGCTTTCAGGGCTGCTGCAAGGGCGACCGCGCTTGTATCCGAGCCGCCGCGGCCGAGGGTCGTTATGTTGTTGTTGGCATCGATTCCCTGGAATCCGGCCACAACAACAATCGTTCCCTTCTTCAGTTCGTCTCTCATGATGGTTTCGTCAACATCCAGAATTCTCGCCTTGTTAAAGGCGTCATCCGTGAGAACCCTGACCTGAAAGCCTAAAAATGACTTTGCGGCATAACCGAGACGATTTAAGACAATAGACAGCAGGGTGATGGTAACCTGCTCACCCGTTGAAATCAGAGAATCGAATTCTCGGGGATCCGGCGGATCGGCCGCGTGGTGCGCGAGGTTTATCAGGCGGTCCGTCTCGCCTGCCATGGCCGATACCACAACGACCACCTCATTTCCTGCCTCTTTTGTTTTGATGACTTTCTTGGCAACGTTTTCGATTTTTTCGATGTTTGCCACAGAAGTACCACCATATTTCTGTACAATTAAAGCCATACATGAACCTCCTTCTATTCGTGCTGATATGCTTCCATAATTTGGTTTATTACGGATTCCTGGCCCGACAGTCTGACGATACGCGTTGTTTCATCGACGTACTCAAACGTGACAAACAAGGTATTGGGCGGCAGGATATCCAGAATTTTTTCCGCCCATTCGATGACGACCACACCGGCGCTGTTAAAGAAATCCTCAAATCCGGCATCGATCATTTCACGCGAACTTTCCAGGCGATACGCATCT
>CAZTYA010000047.1:0-9635 GCA_964617255.1 uncultured Syntrophales bacterium | reverse complement strand
AAAGATGTCGAGAATCTGATTACTCGAATCGACGAGGGAACCTTAAAGCCGAAACCGAAATTCAAGTTTGATGTGGGAGATCATGTACGGGTCATCGATGGACCGTTTACCAATTTCGATGGGGTGATCGACGAAGTAAGGCCGGAAAAAGGCAAGCTCCGGGTCATTGTCAGTATCTTCGGGCGGCCGACACCCGTAGAGCTGGATTTCATCCAGGTGGTGCAGAACTAAAGATCTGATGGGAGCGGCATTGTCCTCCCGTTAATAATTAAATGATATAGGTGATCATTATGGCAAAGAAAGTTATTGCGAACATAAAATTGCAGATCAAGGCCGGAAAAGCAACGCCGTCTCCGCCGATCGGACCTGCTTTAGGCCAGCATGGCGTGAATATCATGGAGTTCTGCAAGGCCTACAATGCCATGACGCAGAACCAGGAAGGAACGGTTATTCCTGTTGTGATCACCGTCTATTCCGACCGTTCCTTTACGTTCGTCACCAAGACTCCCCCTGCGTCCGTGCTGCTGAAACAGGCGGCCAAGATTGCCAAGGGATCCGGTGTCCCGAACAAGGACAAGGTGGGCTCCGTAACGGCGGCACAGATCAAGGAAATTGCGGAATTGAAATACAAGGATCTTAACGCAGTGGATTTGGACAGCGCTATCAGCATCATTGCCGGTACGGCCCGGTCCATGGGAATAGAAGTGGTCAGTTAAATTGAATTTGAGGTTTTTGTCATGTCTCGAAAAGGAAAAGACTTTTTAAAGGTTAAAGAGCAGATAGAACCGGGAAAACGGTACACGCTGCAGGAAGCCATTGACCTGTCGATCAGTACGGCCAGGGCTAAGTTTGATGAAACGGTTGATACAGCCATTCGCCTGGGGGTGAATCCCGCCCATGCCGATCAGATGGTCCGTGGTAGCGTCGTGCTCCCCCATGGGCTGGGAAAGACGGTCCGGGTGCTCGTTTTCGCCAAGGGTGAAAAAGAAAAAGAAGCCCTTGAAGCGGGTGCGGATGTGGTCGGCGGCGATGATCTCATCGAAAAAATTAAGGGAGGTTGGTTGGAGTTTGACAAGGCCGTGGCAACCCCCGATATGATGGGCAGCGTTGGCAAAATCGGAAAAATTCTTGGTCCCCGTGGCTTGATGCCGAACCCGAAAGTGGGTACGGTTACCTTTGATGTCGCCAAGGCGGTTGAGGAACTCAAAGCGGGCAAGGTTGAATTCCGGGTTGAGAAAGCCGGTATCGTCCACAGCCCGGTCGGTAAAGTATCTTTTGGGGCGGAAAAGCTGAAGGATAATATTGCCGCGCTTCTGGAAACCATTATCAAATTGAAACCCGCTTCCAGTAAGGGTGTATATATGAAGAGTATCGCGATTTCGACGACCATGGGTCCGGGAATCAAGGTGGACCCTCTGGATGTGAGAAATATCTAAGTATTACAGGTTGTTGATCTTTATTATTGTATAAAGTCTGAGACAGCAGGTACAGGGCAGTTTAAATGGAGCATTGGCAGCCTGCCGAGACAAGATGGTCATTTGTTGATGCAGCAGTATGTCCTTTCTGTACGTTTTTGTTCTCTGACTTTCATATCACGCGCCCATCCGTATGGCGGGCGCAAAGGGCCATTCAAATAGAGGAAGGAGGTTGGATATTGGATCGGAGAACAAAAGAAAAGGTTATCGCAGAGCTTCATGATAAGTTGGGGGATGTGAAGCTGGCAGTCCTTGCGGATTACAGTGGTCTGAATGTTGAGAAGATCACAGCCCTGAGAAACGCCCTGAGAAAATCCGATACCGAATTGCGGGTCGTCAAAAATACCCTTTTGGAGATTGCTTCCAAGGATACGGATGTCGCCGTCCTGAAAGACTATCTGAAAGGGCCTTTGGCCATTGCCCTCAACAGCGGTGATGTCGTGGAACCGGCCAAGGTATTGGTCGATTTTGCCAAGAAGAATGCACAGTTGGAACTTGTTGCCGGTGTTCTTGAAGGAAAAGTGCTGAGCGTTGCCCAGATCAACGCCCTGGCGGAATTGCCGAGCAGGGAAGTCCTCCTGGCCAAACTGCTCTCCGTCATGGTTGGCGTGCAGACTTCTTTGGTCAATGTTTTGAGCGCCGTACCGAGGGGCTTGGTTCAGGTTCTTGAGGCGTACAGGGTTAAAAAAGAAACCGATAACTAAAATCGATTAGGAAGGATAATGAAAATGGCAGAGATTACTAAGGCGGATGTCGTAAAGTTTATTGAAGGAATGACGGTTCTTGAGCTTTCGGAGCTTGTTAAGGAACTGGAAGAGAAGTTCGGTGTATCGGCAGCGGCGCCCGTAGCGGTGGCGGCGGCTGGTGGTCCGGCGTCAGCGGCGGCGGCTCCTGCAGAGGAGAAGACTGAATTTGACGCGATCCTGACGGGATTCGGCAACGAGAAAATTCAGGTCATCAAGGTCGTCCGGGCCATTACCGGTCTGGGGCTGAAAGAGGCGAAGGATCTGGTGGAAGGCGTGCCGAAGCCGATCAAGGAAGCCGTCCAGAAGGCCGAGGCTGAGGACATTAAAAAGAAAATCGAAGAAGTGGGCGGCACCGTAGAGATTAAATAAATTCTATCGGTACGATGATCCATCGACTTCGTTTTCTTTGGGAGAAGATGATCAGGCAAGGCAAAGACAGGTTTGAGTGACAGGGGATCTCAATTCGTATCAATAGGCATTTCCGACGTTAAGGTTCCAGCACAGCGTGTTGATGTGGTCATGTCAGACAACAGAGTGGCGAGGCAAACCAAGGCATTTCCGCCGGATGGTTTGCTTCGCTTATCTTTCATGGGTACTCTGTATGTCATAAAACGCGGCCGAAACAGAGAACTTTAAGGTTAAATCTATAGGAAGCTATGGCAGAATTCAGAAAAAATTTAGGGCGCATAAAGAAGATTCTCGATATTCCGAATCTTCTTGATATCCAGACCAAATCTTACGAGAAGTTTCTCCAATGGGATGTAGACCCCGGTGCAAGAGCCAATATCGGTCTACAGGGGGCCTTTAAAAGCGTCTTTCCCATCTCCGACTTCAGCGGAAAATGTTCCCTGGAGTTTGTCAGCTATAAAATTGGAGAGCCTCGTTACGATGTAAAGGAATGCCTACAGAAGGGCATGACTTACGCCGCCCCCTTGAAAATTGTGGCGCGTCTGGTTGTTTTTGATACGGAAAAGGCGCCTGAGCAAAAAAGGGTTCCCGGTGAAACGAGACAGATAAGGGATGTCAAGGAACAGGAAATCTTTTTCGGTGAAATCCCTCTGATGACCGATACAGGCACCTTTATCGTCAACGGTACCGAGCGCGTTATTGTCAGTCAGTTGCATCGATCCCCGGGTATCTTCTACGACCATGATAAGGGGAAGACTGTAACCAGCGGGAAACTCATCTACTCTGCCAGAATTATTCCCATCAGAGGTTCTTGGCTGGACTTGGAATTCGATTCCAAGGACCTGCTTTATGTGAGAATCGACCGGCGCAGAAAAATGCCCGTGACGATTCTGCTGAAAGCCATGGGCAATTCTACGGAATTCATACTTAAATATTATTACGGCATTCAAAGAGTGCTTTTTGCAGAGGGAAAGCTGTTCATTTCCATCGACGAGTCCCTGATCGATGAAAAAGCCCCTGATGACATCCGTGATATGAAAACCGGTGAAATCATCGCTAAAAAGGGGAGAAAAATCTCCAAGGTACTCCTGCGCCGCATGACGGAAGCTGGAATCAGCCGGATTGATGTGACCCCAGACGACATCGTGGGGAAGGTTCTGGCGGCTGATGTGGTTGACCCCGCAACCGGAGAGGTCTTGCTCAAGTGTAACGAAATGCTGAGTCTGGACGGATTGGAAAAGCTGCGGGAGAAGGGCATTACCGAGTGTACGTTTATTCGGCTGGAGGAGGATTTGGAAAACTCGTCCATCCGCGATACCCTGCTGATGGATCGGATTGAATCCGCGGAAGACGCAGTCATGGAAATCTATCGGCGATTACGTCCCAGCAGTCCCCCCACCCCTGAAACAGCACAGAAATTTTTTGACAGTCTGTTCTTCCAGGCGGAAACATATGATCTGTCCGCTGTCGGCCGGGCCAAGATGAATTATAAGCTGCGCCTGGATGTGCCGACGGATGTGACGGTGCTGCGCAATGATGATGTTCTTGCGGCGGTCAAATATCTGCTTGATCTGAAGAGCGGCGCCCCCAACTGCAGTGTCGACGACATTGACCACTTGGGCAACCGGCGGGTGCGTTCCGTAGGGGAACTGATTGAAAATCAGTACCGGATCGGCATGGTGCGGATGGAACGGGCCGTCAAGGAAAAGATGAGTCTCCAGGACATTGAAACCATGATGCCACACGATTTGGTCAACGCCAAACCCGTATCGGCGGTAGTCAATGAATTCTTCGGCAGCAGTCAGTTGTCCCAGTTCATGGATCAGACCAATCCCCTGTCCGAAATTACCCATAAACGGCGATTGTCTGCCTTGGGGCCCGGCGGATTGACCCGGGAGCGAGCCGGTTTTGAGGTTCGTGATGTTCACCCGACGCATTATGGCCGCATATGTCCCGTGGAGACGCCGGAAGGGCCAAATATTGGTCTGATTGTATCCTTGAGCAGCTATGCCCGGGTCAATGAATTCGGTTTTATTGAGACCCCTTACCGGATTGTTGATAACGGTTGTGTCTTGGATGATGTTCGTTATTTAACCGCCATTGAGGAAGAAAATCAGGTCATTGCCCCCGCGGACAGTACCCTCAAACCGGATGGCCAGTTCAGCGGAGATCTGATCACCGTGCGGCGGGGTGGGAATTTCTTAACCTGCGTACCGACGGAAGTCAACATGATGGACGTGTCGCCTAACCAGCTGGTCAGTGTGGCGGCGACCCTGATTCCCTTCCTAGAACATGACGACGCCAACCGCGCCCTCATGGGTTCCAACATGCAGCGCCAGGCGGTCCCGCTCATTAAGCCGGAGGCTCCCCTGGTCGGAACGGGCATGGAGGCGATTGTGGCCCGGGATTCCGGCGCCGTGATCGTGGCGAAGCGCGCCGGTGTGGTGGAGAGCGTCGACGCCCTGCGCATTGTTATACGCAGTGACGAGTCTGATCGGGACAGCACTGATACAGGTGTGGACATTTACAACCTGGTCAAGTACCAGCGTTCCAACCAAGATACCTGCTTTAATCAGAAACCAATTGTGGACAAGGGCATGCGGGTCAAAAAAGGTGACATCATTGCCGATGGTCCCGCCGTCGATAATGGGGAACTGGCTCTGGGGCGTAACGTCATGGTCGCCTTCATGTCCTGGGGCGGCTACAACTATGAAGACTCCATCCTGGTGAGCGAGCGCATTGTCAAGGAGGACGTTTATACGTCCATTCACATCGAAGAGTTCGAGACCATGGCCCGGGATACCAAACTGGGCAAGGAAGAAATCACTCGCGATATTCCCAATGTCGGGGACGATGTTTTACGAAACCTTGATGAAGATGGCATCATTCGCATGGGTACAGCAGTGAAAGCCGGTGACATTTTGGTCGGCAAGATCACACCCAAGGGCGAAACGCAGCTTTCCGCGGAGGAAAAGCTGCTGAGAGCCATTTTCGGCGAGAAAGCGAGTGATGTACGGGACACCTCCCTGCGCGTGCCTCCGGGGGTGGAAGGTACGGTCATCGATGCCAAGATCTTTACCCGCAAAGGAACGGAGAAAGATCATCGCTCCCAGTTTATTGAAGAAGAAACCATTGAGCAGTTGAAGAAAGACCGGGACGATGAGATTCGCATCGCGACGGAAACGGTCAAAAAGAAAATTTCGGATCTCCTTATCGGTAAGATTTCCGCCGGTAAAATTGTCGACGCCAAGAAACGGACGGTCCTGAAAAAGGGGGATACGATAACACCTGAAATGCTGAAGGAAATCCCCTTCTCCCTGTGGCGGGATATTACGATTGCAGAAGGGGAGGCAATCGAAGAAGAGATGGGGGTGCTTCTTTCGAATCTGGCGCGCAAGGAAGAAGTGGTTCAGGCCTACTTTGATCAGAAACTGGAAAAGATCAAGGCCAGTGATGAGCTGCCGCCGGGCGTGATTAAACTCGTGAAGGTTTATGTTGCCATCAAACGAAAACTTTCAGTGGGTGATAAGATGGCCGGCCGGCATGGAAACAAAGGTGTTCTGTCCCGGATTCTCCCTGAAGAGGACATGCCTTATTTTGCCGATGGGATACCCGTGGATATCGTATTGAATCCCCTGGGCGTGCCGTCCCGAATGAATGTGGGCCAGATTCTCGAGACCTATCTGGGCTGGGCCGTCAAGGGCCTGGGAGAACAGGTCAGTCGCCTGGTGGAGGCGCAAACCGATCCCTCGGCCATTCGTCAGGAATTGAAGAAACTTTATGGGGCACCGGAGTTCAGTGCCTTTGTGGATAGTGCAACTCCCGACAAAATACGGGAATTCGCGGGGAAACTGAGTCATGGTATTCCCGTTGCTTCACCGGTTTTCGACGGAGTAGAGGAAGAAGAAATCAAAAAAATCATGAAAACGGCAAATCTTCCTATAACGGGGCAGGCGGTGTTGTACGACGGCAGGACGGGTGAGCCTTTCGGCCAGCCCATCACGGTGGGGATGGTTTACATGCTCAAACTCCACCACCTGGTCGATAATAAAATTCATGCCCGGTCGATCGGGCCCTATTCCCTCGTTACTCAGCAACCCTTAGGTGGCAAGGCCCAGTTCGGCGGTCAGCGGTTGGGAGAAATGGAAGTATGGGCCATGGAGGCCTATGGCGCCGCTTTTTGCCTGCAGGAATTCCTGACGGTGAAGGCGGATGATGTTACGGGAAGAACCCGGATGTATGAGGCCATCGTCAAGGGCGAACACACAACCGAACCCGGTGTCCCCGAGTCCTTTAACGTGTTGGTCAAGGAATTACAGAGTCTGTGTCTTGATGTTGAATTAATCGAGGAAGAGTAGGTTGCTCCGGGAAGAGACGGCAGCGTAAAAGGTATTTTTAGTAAAGGTTAAATTCAACAACACATCAGGAGATATAATCCGTGGAAGACGTTTTCAGTTATTTCGAGAAGCCCAAAGATCCGATTCGGTTCAACGCCATAAAAATATCCATCGCCTCACCCGACCAGATACTGTCTTGGTCCTACGGCGAAGTGAAGAAACCGGAAACGATTAACTATAGAACCTTCAAACCGGAGCGCGACGGTCTTTTCTGCGCGAAGATTTTCGGTCCGGTCAAGGATTATGAATGTCTGTGCGGCCGTTACAAGCGCATGAAGCACAAAGGGGTGGTTTGCGAAAAGTGCGGGGTTGAGGTCATTCAGTCCAAGGTGCGCCGCGACCGGATCGGTCACATCACTTTGGCCACGCCGGTGGCGCATATATGGTTTTTGAAAAGCCTGCCGAGCCGCATCGGGAGTATTTTGGACCTGACCCTGAAAGAACTGGAGAAGGTCCTCTATTTCGAGTCCTGGATCGTCCTGAATCCGAAAAACACACCCCTCAAGAAAAAGGAGCTTCTCTCCGAGGAAGACTTCAGCGACCTCCAAGATCAATACGGCGAGGATGCCTTCGAGGCGGGAATCGGCGCTGAGGCCATTCGGAAACTCCTGGAAGAAATCGATCTGATCAAGCTGGATGTCGAGATCCGCGATGAATTGAAATCCACCCCATCGGATACAAAACGCAAGAAACTGGTCAAGCGCTTGAAAGTTGTGGAGGCGCTCAAAAAATCGGGAAACCGTCCCGAGTGGATGATCCTCACGGTCCTGCCTGTTATTCCTCCGGATTTGCGACCTCTGGTACCGCTGGACGGCGGCCGTTTTGCCACATCGGATTTGAACGATCTCTACCGGCGGGTGATAAACCGAAATAACCGTTTGAAAAGACTACAGGAATTGAATGCTCCGGAGATCATTATTCGCAATGAAAAGCGGATGCTGCAGGAAGCGGTAGACGTTCTGTTTGACAACGGGCGGCGCGGCCGCGCCATTACGGGCACAAACAAGCGTCCCTTGAGATCCCTTTCGGATATGCTCAAGGGGAAACAGGGCCGCTTCCGCCAGAATCTGTTGGGCAAGCGCGTCGATTATTCGGGCCGTTCGGTTATCACGGTCGGACCGGACCTGCGACTTCATCAGTGCGGTCTGCCGAAAAAGATGGCGTTGGAACTCTTCAAGCCCTTCGTCTACAATCGTCTGCAAGAGAAGGGGTATGTCAATTCCGTCAAAAGCGCGAAAAAGATGGTGGAAAAGGAGACGGCGGAAGTTTGGGACGCCCTGGACGAGGTCGTCCGGGAATACCCTATCATGCTCAACCGCGCACCTACGCTGCACCGGTTGGGTCTGCAGGCCTTCGAACCCATTCTGATCGAGGGGAAGGCGATCCAATTGCATCCCCTGGTCTGTACGGCGTTTAACGCCGACTTCGACGGCGACCAGATGGCCGTGCATGTGCCTTTGTCAATCGAGGCCCAGGCAGAAGCCCGCATTCTCATGATGTCGACGAACAATATCCTGTCGCCTGCCAACGGGAAACCAATCATTATCCCCAGCCAGGACATTGTTCTGGGGATTTATTACCTGACCCGGGAAAGGCCTTTTGCCAAAGGTGAAGGGATGATCTTTGCCGATCCGGAAGAGGTGCGACGTGCTTTAGACACCGAGGTTATCGATTTGGGTGCGAAAATCAAGGTGCGGATCGACGGCGTCCTCAAAACGACCACTGTCGGCCGGGTTGTCCTTTCGGAAATTGTGCCGAAGGAGATCCCCTTCGACGCCATCAACAAGGTCATGAACAAAAAGGAACTCGCCAATTTGATCGATCATTGCTACCGGACCTGCGGCGATAAAACAACGGTCCTGTTGGCGGACCGCCTGAAAGATTTGGGTTTCAAGTATGCGACGGTCTCCGGCGCCTCGTTTGCCATTCATAATCTGATTATTCCGCAGAGCAAAAAGGATATTGTCAACGGCGCCGATAAGGATGTGTTGAAAATTCAGAAAAGATATATGGACGGGCTGATCACCGACGGCGAACGTTACAACATGGTGATCGACATCTGGGCGCAGGTGACGGAGAAGATTGCCTCCGACATGCTCGAAGGCATCGGCACGGAAGAGACGGTTGATCCCGAGGATAAGAAAGTGCGGACGCAGAGTTTCAACCCGGTTTACATGATGGCCGACTCCGGTGCTCGAGGCAGTAACGTCCAGATCCGCCAGCTGGCCGGCATGAGAGGCCTCATGGCCAAGCCGTCGGGCGAAATTATCGAGACGCCGATTACGGCGAATTTCCGGGAAGGGTTGACCGTTCTGCAGTATTTTATCTCGACTCATGGAGCTCGGAAGGGTCTCGCCGATACCGCGTTGAAAACCGCTAACTCGGGTTATCTGACCAGAAGACTCGTAGATGTGGCCCAGGATTGCATCATTACGGAACAAGACTGTGGTACCGTAGACGGCATTTACGTCAACGCCCTCATGGAAGGCGGTGAAATCATTGAGCCGGCCGGTGAAAGGGTGTTGGGACGTGTCGCTCTCGAAGACATTCGGGATCCCTTTACGGGAGAAATCCTTGTCCACGCCAACCAGGCCATCGACGAAACCTTG
>CAZTYA010000046.1:2209-9887 GCA_964617255.1 uncultured Syntrophales bacterium | reverse complement strand
GGAATGACTTTAGAACCATGATATTTTTTGCCGGAAGGTGCGGGCTTCGGTGTATCACGGCAGGGAAAAATGTGATAAGAACATACCGTGATTTCAGAATTTTACCCTTGTCCGGGCAAACAAAACCAAACCAGTGTGACTAACCGGAGTGATCAAGAAAATGGATTCCACAGCAACGTATCTTATGGAAAACCCTGAAGAAGCGATCCGCCTTGATGTCAAAACCGACATGGAAGCGGTTCGCCGGCAAGCCGCCTGGTGCGGTGTCAAACCCGGCATGCGGGTTCTGGATCTGGGTTGCGGATCCGGCAAAACCGCTTCGATTCTGCTGGAAATGGTGGAACCGGGGGGGATGGTCGTCGGTATCGATTATTCTCCCGAGCGGATCGCCTATGCAAAAAATCACTTCGGGAATAAGCCGGGTATCGATTTTATCATGCACGATCTGACCACGCCCATCACCGGCATCGGCCAATTCGACATCGTCTGGGTCCGTTTCGTTCTGGAATACTATCGCCGGGAAAGTCTCTCCATTGTGAGGAATCTCCAGCCCTTATTGAAAACCGGCGGTTTTCTTTGCCTGATCGATTTGGATTACAACTGCCTCAATCATTACGAACTCCCACCCCACATGACCGATATCTTACCGAAACTGATGGCTTTTTTGGATGAGGCATTCAATTTTGACACCTTCGCCGGACGGAAATTGTATTCCTATCTGTATGACCTGCACTTCCAAAATATTGAAGTGACTTTAATGGCCCATCACCTGATTTACGGGAAAGCGAAGGAAGCCGATGTTTTCAACTGGCTGACGAAGGTCAAGATCAGCATGAATAAACTGGAAGGGCTTTTTGCGGACTATCCAGGGGGAGCCGACGCGTTTCTGCAGGAATTTGAGCAATTTTTCCTTCATCCCCGACGCTTTACCTACACCCCCCTGATCCTTTGTAAGGGACAGCGGCCCGATCTCGATTAAACATCCCGATCGAAAATATCCCGAATAATTTTACTTAAATCATCCAACTGGTAGGGTTTTTTGATGAACGCCGCAGCGCCCTGTTCTTCAATTTTTTCCGCAGTGGAACTCGCCGTGTAACCACTGGCGACAATGACCTTCATAGTGGGTACGATTTTGAGTATTTCAGGCAGACACTTCTCGCCGCTCATGCCCGGCATCATTAAATCCAGGATCACCAGGGATACCTGCTCTTTCTTACGCGCGATCACCTCCAGGGCCTCCTCTCCTGAACCCGCCGTGATCACTTCGTACCCCAGGAACGACAGGAGTTCCTGACCGGTTTCCAGAAGAGAACTTTCATCATCGACCAGCAGGATGGTTTCATGGCCGGTCGACATATCACCGGTTATTTCCTGATGTGGTACGTATTCTGACAAAGGTTTATCCAGCGCCGGTAAATACAGATCAAAAGAGGTCCCCTTCCCCAATTCACTGCTGCAGAATATATAGCCGTTGTGATTTCTGATAATCCCGTAAACAACCGAAAGACCGATACCCGTTCCCTTTCCCTGATCTTTCGTGGTGAAGAAAGGCTCGAAGATATGTTCGAGATTTTCCTGATCGATGCCGCAACCCGTATCGGACATGGTTATCTGAACATACTCTCCCTCCCTGATCTGCGCGTTTTCCCGATATACCGGGGCGGAAAACGCCACGTTTCGCGTTTTGATGCAAAGCTCCCCGCCATTGGGCATGGCGTCTTTGGCATTGACCGACAGGTTCATGATGATCTGGCCCAACTGGGCCGCATCACCTTTAACCGGAAGCAGGTCGTCCGCCAGATCGAACCGCAGGCGAATTGTCTTGGGCAGGGTACGTATAAGCAGCTTGTAATAATTACGAATTTCTTCATTGAGGTCGACGGCGGTTAAGGTACTCTCCATTTTACTGCTGAAGATCAGAAGTTGGTTGATCAGATCCGTCGCCCGCTTGGTCAATCCTTTCATTTTATCAAGATATTTCCAATCGGCATCCGATTCCTGCTTCTGAATCATCAAAAGTTGATTATAAGAAATGATGGCCTGCAAGATGTTGTTGAAATCATGGGCAATGCCGCCGGTCAGGGTCCCGATCGCATTCATTTTCGAAGCCTGGTGCAACTGCTTCTCCAGTTTACGCTGCTCCGTCACATCCTTCAGGATGCCGACCATGCCCGTCATCTTATTCGCAGCATTGAAGTTGGGCGCACCGCTCAAATTAAACAGACGTGTAGAACCGTCTTGTCGCTGGAGTTTAATTTCGAGATTCTTAAGGGTTCCTTTGCCGTCCATGACTGCCAGAAAGAGACTCCGATACGGGATCACATCCTCCTGCTTCATGAAATCGGTCAAATAACGTCCGGTCAAGTCATTCTCGGTGTATCCCAGGAGGTCTGCCGCCACCGGGTTGATATAAGACACAAGCCCATGCTGATCTGTTGTGAAAATGACGTCGGGAGAGTTCTCACTCAGGGTCCGGAAGCGCTCCTCACTCTCCTTAATTCGCCCCAGCGCTCTGGCGTTGTTGATGCTGATGCCGATCTGGGGCGCAATCCCCATCAGCAGGCTTAATTCCTGCTGGTTCAGCGGTCTTTGAGACTGGTAATTGTCCACGGCCAGGATACCCTCGGATACGCCTTTGCAGGCTATCGGCACGCAGATGAAGGAATTGACCCCTAATTTTTGCACCAGATCCAGGCTATGTGAGGAAATATCCTGGCGAAGTTCACTGATATCACTGATTAAAAAAGACTTCTGCTGGTTGAAGGCCAGCACGAAAGGACCCTTGGATTGGGGATTATCCAAGTGAAATTCCGTCTGCTTGAGAATTTTCTCCAGTTCGGGCGCATAACCGTAGCCGCTGGCATAGACCAGCCTGGTCCGTTCCGGGTTCGCCAGCATGATCATGCCCCGGTCGAAATCAAGCCGCTTTTTCAACGTTTCCATGACAAATTTGATCAGTTCATCGATATCCAGCATGCTCGACACGGCCTGGCCGATTTCCTGAACCAGCAGGGCGTTGTTGTAGCTGATCCGGATCTGATCGAGGAGGCGATTGGCGGCATCGCCCTGAATTTCCATGATTGTCTGCATGGCCTTCTTTTCCAGGTACTGATCATAATACACGATGCCGAAAACACAGGCGGCCAGCACCAACGCCGTGGAGAGGAACGGAATCATGGGGAGTTTAAATCCACAAACCACCAATGACACAAGCAGAAACATCGCCGCATAGGTGCGGATCGGACGCCATCTCAGAAAAGCGGGCTCTTCCCAACTGATGAGATACCGGCAACAGTTTTCTCCCTGATGAAGACATTCCGGATGTTCCAGGGTCGGAAGCTTATTCGTGAATAATTGCGCCACCGCCTCAAAACTGCCCTTAAAATTTTCGCACTGATACGGTTTAACCGCCACGCCTGCCAGCGGTCTTATAATAATTTCAACCTTGTTGCGGCTTATCTTTTTGGTCTGGAAGGTGACGCCCCGATTCAGATAAGAGGCGATCTTGCCCAGCATGTTATAGGCTTGGACCGGCGTCAGAAAACCGAAGATGAACTGCCGGATGATATTAATGGACTTGGAGGAGGCCATGTAACGACCGGCCTCCCGAAAAATGAGCGGGTCGCCGGTTTGTTTCATCAGCGCATCGTGGAAATCGTCCACTTGCCGTTGCGTCAGCCAGTGTCCCTCGTCTGCCACCTCATAGGATGTGATGTGGGAGTCTTTTAATAAACCCTGGATGTCCACATCCGGGCGCACATTTCGCAAATACTCTAAAAACGTTCCTATTATTCTGCTGTTGTAAAGTCTTGGTTCTTGCATCGGTTCCTCTTAATCATATCTTATCCGATACCTCTTACTTAAAAATTCTATGTATTCATTCGCATACTGCATGTCCAGAATCCACAGGAGATATTGTTTATTCTCATCTGCCACTTTGACTTTATCGGCATAATCGGCGGGACAAATTAATAGGGAAACGGAACCCACCGGGAATTTGTTCATGACGGAAGAAAAGGCGCGAAACAATATATCCGGCTCCAGGTCGAGATCCATGAGGAAAATCTTGAAGCCGTTCAGCAGATTGGACAGATTAATCCCGACATCCGATTCCTCGCCAATGACAAACGCTTTGGGATAATTCAGGTGGGTCAGCACATACATTTTCCACTTGCGGACAAAACCGCATTCGGCAAAAATGTCTTCAACCGGTCTCCCGTTTTGCAGACGGTCATGCGCAATAATTGCTCCAAAGAGACCACCGTAATGATTCCGGTAGAACTGTTCGAATTCCCATTTATCCGCCGCCGTACATTCCCTTAAGCGCCAGCCCGCGGGTAAATCGCCGAATGCTTTCTCCCCTGGAAAGGTAACATAAGCAAACTGATCGACGGAGCAGTGCTGGGCATTGTCATGCTCGCGTGTGAACCCGCCGAAAACCCGCGCCGGGAATTTGTTTTCCGGGCGGAAATAGGTGATGACGTAGTCCATATTCGCCGAGGGCAGACGATTCAGATCTTTCAAATAATAGATTAACTGCTTCAAGACGACCAGGCCGATGGGTCGCCCGCCTATCGGCCTGGCCGCATGGTGGTGGACCATCCAGGTGCGCTCGTAGGCCCTCAACATGGCAATATGGCCGTAGATTTTCCCATCGCGCTGGTATGTAAAATGCCGGGCGATCTCCGGGGCTTCCTCATAAAGCCGCCGATAGACATCCCGAAACTGCTCCTTGAATGCCTGAATGTTTTTATATTTCTGCGGATAAATGAAATCGGTATCGAAGAAAAATTCCCAAAGCTCTTCTAAATTGACCTCATTGGTCATCCCGGAGTCGGAACCATGGAGATGGTTGATGATCTGATTCAGGTGGCTGTAACTGGTCAAATCCATATCGAGAATCGCCAATCCGAAACGCGTCTGCTCCGGCTCCTCTTTCCGGTAAATCACCTGCGCCTTGCAGTGTAATTTCATCAGTCCCGCATAGGTGATCGTCATGTCCGGAATGATCATCCCCGGTATCAGAATCGATTCGCTGGGCTTATTGCAGAGGGAAAAACCCGTTGTAGAAATATCGGCGATTTCCCGTTGCAAACGTTTATTGATGAAAGGATGTTCAAAAATCGCGTACAGGGGCGCGGAACTTTTCCGTCGTGGATTGCGCAACGCCCCGGCCTTGAATCTTTTGATGCAATTATCAATGGGCGCAAAAACCATTTCGCGACTTTTTCCCTCCGGTTTCTCACGGCTGCAGCGGCAAATACCCGAATAGAAAACGCCGCCCTGATTGGACAGACGAACGGTTGCCGGCGCCTCCGAATTGAAGCAATGAAAGGAAAATTCCGAGCCAGATTGCACTCTTAATCGAAAAGCCTGAGGACTGAAATCAACCATTTCCCCTTCCGCCTGAAACCCGTCCTGCCATAATTCGACCCTGACGTCGCGGCATCCATACCTGGGGAACTGGCGTCTGCTGACGACGAGTGCGGCTTCGGGTAATTCGAGGGTGAACCCGTCACAATCCCTGGACATCAGACGTCCGGGTACAACAATGAACGATTGGTCATGGGGCAGGATCAAATATTTCAAGCGGTAATGTTCAAGTTTATACAGGGCGTAGGTTTTAGCCCAGCGGCAATACAGCAACTTGCCCAGGCAGGGGTCGGGCTGAACCTCGATCAGGACACTCTCGTCATACTCGGGATGTGTGAGCAGAGCATAGATGGGATCGGCCTTGAAATGTAGATAATTCAGGGTATTGGCCAGCTTCTGCCGATCCAGATGATCTGCGGCCGCCATCGACCGCATAAGCTCCGGGTGCCGAAACATCCACGGCGGAAGCGTCGGTTCTGATTTCGACTGACTCTCATTGAACCAAACGTGACTGATAGCAGCCTCCATCTTTTTTAACTACTTCCTTCGGTTGCTTGATTATAGGGAGAGCCTTACAACGTGTCAACGAAATAAATGGGAACCTCGCAGGTTGATCACTTTGCGGAAAGCGAAGAAGGTAAGCCGGCCGTTTGGTTGAAATACAATCATACGGACCCTTTGATCTTAGGAAGTTAGAGCCGGCCCAAGGAGAGTTGCTGGCGTTCAATATCCAGGATTTTCTTACCCAACCGGCTTTGAAGCTCCTTGTCGGCTCCATTGAAGGCGCAGGCGACATAACGGTAATCCTCTTTTTCCAAGACACGGATCACCCGGGCCAGCAGTTTGATCGGCACTTCGTCGATCACCAGAATCATGGGCAATTCACCCGTGGGGCTGCTGCTGATTTTGGAGAAAGGCTGACTGAAAATAACCCCCCCCAGGGAAATGTCCACAATCGGATATTCTTCCTTATTGATCACGAGCAGAAGACCGCAATCGGCAGCAGGTTTTACCCGGTAGGATTCGCGCAAATCGACTTCGGTGGATTCCGACTTCACATCGGCCGAAACGGCCATGACCTTGGCCTGGGAGGCAATTTCATAGTCTTTGATAAATCCCGTCACCCGGGCCAGAAAACCGTAGCGCTGCGGCTTCCCACCCTGAGTCAGTACCGATGAAAGCAGCATGTAACGCCCAATATGGGATCTCAACAGGGGGGGAGACGTCTGAGAGAAAATGACTTTTTTGTCCTGTATGTCATAAATCATGGCGCGGGGATAGATCGTCTTCCCCGAATCCAGAACCATGGAAATTTGGATGGCCATCCCGGGCCGGATCAGCATGAAATCGTAAACCTCGCCTTTATCAACGTTTTTCTTCTGGTTTGCTGCAGAAAACGGCTTTGCATGAATTGGCGCGTAGTATATGATGGGTCGGAAAGGACTGTCAAATATATTTGTTGAAAATTCCCAAATTAATTCACCCTGCCCCGTCAGGGAATTTCGTCATGAGTCATTCCCCATGATTGCGAACCGAGTATGAAGAGAAACCGCTCAGAAATCCGGATCATGGAATCGGTCACGTCCATCATCGATGCCCGGGAACTGAAAAAGCATTTCGGTTCACTGGAAGCCGTCGCCGGTGTCTCTTTTGAAGTCCGCCCCGGAGAATGCTTCGGTATTTTAGGACCGAACGGAGCAGGCAAGACCTCCACCATCCGGATGATTTACGGGTTATCTCCCGTCAGCAGCGGTACCCTGCGGGTATTCGGCCGGGATATCGGCACGGATTACCGCTCCATCAAGGCCCGGATCGGTATCTGCCCTCAGGAGAACAACCTGGATCCCGATCTGACGGTTCTCCAGAATCTCGAAGTCTATGCCCGTTATTTTTCCCTTCCTCCCACTCTCGCCCGGGAACGGGCCTTAAATCTGCTTCAGTTCATGTCGCTGGAAACACGACGGGAGGCGAAAGTCATGGAACTCTCCGGCGGGATGATGCGCCGCCTGATTATCGCCCGGGCGCTGCTTAACGAACCGGACCTCCTGATCCTCGATGAACCGACCAGCGGCCTGGACCCCCAGTCCCGCCATCAGGTCTGGGAACGTCTGAATGAACTTCGCGCCAAAGGCATGACCATGCTTTTGACCACGCACTACATGGATGAAGCGGCGCGACTCTGTGATCGCTTGATGATCATGGACCAGGGAAAAATCCTCGTGGAAGGAAAACCCGTGGACTTGATCCACGAATATGTCGGCCGGCATGTAATCGAAGTCAGCGAACCGGAAGAGGAACTCCG